>NZ_CAKVZK010000008.1:0-80106 GCF_934835585.1 Clostridium sp. AF02-29
AGCATAGTCCATGATGTCCTTGAGAAAAATGTGTCAACCAATCTTGACAACATCAGATTTTGTTCAGGCAGGAATTCATGCTGCTGATGTAGTAAACATGTGCAATGCCGGATACCTTGATCGCATTCGACACGGATATTATCAACTTGCTGAGGCAGATACATCTTCTGAAGAACAACTCATTGCAGCGTTGATTCCAAAGGCAATTATTTGTGTGGAATCGGCTCTTTTTCATTATGGCTATAGTGACTTTGCACCTCGTAAATGGTCTATTGCTGTACCAAGATCTATGTCTCGGACAAAACTGGAAGTAGATGCACTGGCTTTGCAAACATATTATGTTCAACCAGAAATATATGAGCTGGGGAGAGTAACGGATGATTTTTCAGGGGTTAAGCTTTCCGTATATGATCGGGAGCGCACAATTTGTGATTGCTTCAAATATCGTTCAAGGCTTGATCATGAAATATTTAGCAAGGCATTGAATGCTTATGTAAAGGATGAGAAGAAGAATCTGCAAAATCTTTCCATATATGCAAAAAAGCTAAGGGTGTACAAGAAGGTCAACGAATTGATGTCGGTGTTGCTGGATGGCTGATATTGTTGTATCTGTGCTCATGTGGTTACCTGAATTATTTAAAAATTGTATATGAGCATCTTATATAGAGAAAATAATGATAGGAATTATGTGAAAGCGAGACGATGAGTATGTTAATGAATACGGCTGAGTATATTTCCATTATTGAAAATATTAAGAGTGAAATTACTGCGGCACAATATCGTGCGGCAGTTCATGTAAATGCAGATATGCTGCTTCTTTATTATGATATTGGTTGCGTAATCAATGAACATAAATCATGGGGAAACAAGTTTATTGATAACCTTGCAGCAGATATTCGGATTGCTTTTCCAGAAAGCAAAGGATATTCTGTTCGTAATTTGAAGTATATGGCAAAATTCGCAGAGATTTATCCAGACCGAGAATTTGTGCAACAGGTTGTTGCACAAATTCCATGGGGTCACAATATAGTTCTTCTGGATAAGGTCGCTGATATGGATGAACGTAAATGGTATATTAAAAAGTCAGCGGAAAACGGCTGGTCTCGAAATGTTCTTGTCCATCAGATTGAAAGCAACTTGTATCAGAGACAGGTTCTGGCAGATAAAGTTACAAATTTTGATCACCGCTTACCGTCTCCGCAAAGTGAACTTGCGGTGCAGACAATGAAAGACCCATATGTATTTGATTTTATTCCTTTCCGGGAAGATATGCTCGAACGGGATATTGAGCAGGCACTTGTTAGGGATGTCACCAAGCTCCTTCTGGAGCTTGGAACAGGTTTTGCATTTCTGGGAAACCAGTATCACCTGAATGTAGGCGGCGATGATTTTTACATTGATTTGTTGTTCTATAACCTGAATCTTCGCTGTTATGTAGTTATCGAATTGAAAACCGGTGATTTCAAGCCGGAATATGCTGGTCAGCTAAACTTTTATCTGTCAGCCGTGGACGGCATTTTGAAAAAAGAGCAGGATAATCCGTCCATTGGTTTGCTTCTGTGCAAAAGCAAAAATAATGTGGTCGCAGAATATTCGCTCAAAGATATTTCAAAGCCGATTGGTGTAAGCGAATACAAAATAACCAGTAGTTTGCCGGATGCTCTGGAAAAGCAACTGCCATCTGTTGAAGATATTCAGAAACGGATTAAATAAACATAAGAAATCGTTAATGAATGGAGTTTGGCAAAATCTGTGCTGTCTAGAGCTGCGGGAATCACAGTATATGGTTATAGTGCTCCTGTTACGGATGTTGAAGCGGTGGAATTGATGAAATCAGCCAATCATTTAAGCCAGATGAAAGATATTGCTCCATTTACAATTATAAATTTGGCAAAAAATGAAGATGAGCAGAGAAAAAAATGGTCTGAATTTTATGATGTAAAAATGTTTTTATATTGTAATAAATTTGAGGAAACAATGTTGTGGAAAAATTCTAGAGTAAGTTTGGAAACTTTGTTTGATGCAATTCTTCAGCAACATCCGAGAAGTGAAGAAAAGTCATTCAAAAAATTTGCAATACTGGCAGAATTGCAAGAATTCTCTAAGATAATTACGGAGTTTGATATGTGTATTTAGAATCCTTAGTAGTAACCCATCCCTTTTACTACTAATAGGTAGTAACAACATGCTCTATTCTGCTCTGATTTGCCACAATCTGTAATTCCAGAGCATATCACCATAATCCCGGAAACCCTTGCAAAACAGGGCATTTCGGGGCAAAACAAGGAGAAACAAAATTATGATAAAAGTACTTTTTGTTTGCCACGGCAGGGCTTTGGGTACAGTTATAAGTGGCGATGAAGTGCGATAAAAGGGGGCAAATTGTGGTGGAGCGATAGATTAGGAACTACGGTTTTTATACGGACGAGAATAGCAAATTAATGAGATGAAATGTGCAGTTGTTCTATGAATAAATGTGGAAGTAGCAGGTGCAAAAGGACCTGCTAATTTTATGTTGCAACGTGGCGATTTGTATTGTAAATGTTGCACACAGATGATATAATTTTGTATATAGGAGGGATTTGCAATGAACAAGACAATTTCTATGAGTATTAGGGTTAGTGAAGATGAATTGGATAAATTGAAACAGGCCGCAAGGCTTGAAGCATACGCTTCATACAGTGAATTTATAAGGAGAACTGTACTAATTGAGGCAGATAAGGTAATAAATCAAAAAGGGAGGCATAATGTAGAAAATGATAACGAAAGATAATCTTTGTGACTTGTTATTAGATATGGGATATGGTGAAGTCGATACAGGAGTATATGAAAAAAAATATCCGGATTTTGACTGTTCTATAACGGTTGATTACAATAAGGAATTGATAATATATCCTGAAGAAAAGGGATTTCAAGTAAATGACCGTACAACATCTAATTTTGATGAAAATGAGAACTTTGTTGTACTAGAATGTGTAGATAGACTATTAACTAAAGGATATCGACCAGAACATATCGAATTGGAGAGACGCTGGAAATTGGGGCATTCTAGAAAAAGTGGTAAAGCAGATATCTATGTTACTGATTCAGAGGGGAAAAAATGTTTATTTATTATTGAGTGTAAAACTTATGGGGATGAATATAGGAAAGAATTAAAAAATATTGATATAGATGGAGGGCAATTATTTTCATATTTTGCTCAAGCTAGAAGTGCACAATGGCTTATTTTATATGCATCTAATTTCACGGATAAGCGCAGCTATATTACAGAGAGTATTTGCAGTAAAGATGATAAAAATGATGAGCTTTTGGCAAAAAAAGATGAAAGTATAAAATTATACAAAGACGCTTCTGAAGCATCAGATTTATTTGATGTATGGTGTGAGACATATGGAAAAAGGTATACTGGAGATATTGTTTTTAATGATAATACGAAACCATATGATATTGGGATAAAACCGCTAACAAAAAATCGTCTTAGAGATTTTGAAGAAGGCGATAAAATAGTGAATAAGTTTGAGGAAATACTACGTCACAACAATGTTTCCGATAAAGAAAATGCATTTAATAGATTGGTAGCCTTATTTATATGTAAATTGGTTGATGAGGAAGAAAAAGAAGATAATGATATAGTTGATTTTCAATACAAAATTGGAACTGATACATATGAAACATTACAAGAGCGTTTGCAAAAACTTCATCAAAAAGGAATGGAAAAATATATGAAAGAAGAAATTGTTTATATTCCTGATGAGTATGCAGAAAAACTAATAATGGGTTATACAGGTCAAAAGAGAATTAATATGATCAATGATCTGAAGAAAACTATTAAGATGTTAAAGTTTTATACGAATAATGATTTTGCTTTTAAAGATGTTCATAATGAAGAATTATTTTTGCAAAATGGAAAGATACTGGTTGAAGTTGTGCAATTATTTCAAGAATATCGAATTGTTGGATCGGAAAAACTTCAATTACTAGGTGATTTGTTCGAAAATTTGTTGACAAAGGGATTTAAGCAGAATGAAGGACAATTTTTTACACCAATACCTATTACTAGGTTTATTTGGAATGCTATTCCAACTTCAGAAATAATAAATATAGATAGAAATAATCTTTTGCCTAAAGTTATTGATTATGCGTGTGGTGCAGGTCATTTTTTGACAGAGGGATATTCTAGGATCAAGAATGGACTTATTGAATGTGCTCCAGAAATGTTAGAATGTGAAAACTGGGAAGAAAAAGTGTTGTTTGGAGTTGAGAAGGATTATAGATTAGCAAGAGTTTCTAAAATTGAGTTATTCATGCATGGGGCAGGTAATGGTAATATTGTTTTTGGGGATGGGTTAGAAGAACATGAGGATAAAGGAGTGGTAAGTAATACATTCGATATTCTAGTTGCCAATCCACCATATTCAGTAGAAGCATTTAAACCACACTTAAAAGTAAAGGACGATGAATTTAAAATTCTAAAATATATAAGTAATGATGGAAGTGAGATAGAAACACTGTTTGTTGAGCGAATTTCGCAATTATTAAAACCAAACGCGGTAGCCGCAGTTATTTTACCGGACAGTATTGTCAGAAAAGATATGTATAGTTTTAGAGCTTCTAGAGAAATATTATTACAAAATTTTGAGTTTAAGGCAATTGTTAGAATGGAAAGTTCTACATTTGGAAAAACAGGTCAGCCTACAGCTATCATGTTTTTAAAGAAAAGAGATGAACCACCTAAACAATTTGAAATGGTACAGGATATTGTAGAAGCTGTATTTAGCAGAAGAGAATTGGAGGATTGGGAAGACAAAGACATATTTGAATCATATCTGAAACGAATAGATTGCACAGAAAATAATTATTATAAAGTAATCCAGGAAAGTGTATCATGGGAGGCCTTGTTAGAAATAGATTCATTTGCTGAATATGTAATGGCATTTATGGAAGAACCAATGTATAGGGATATGAATGAAAAATATAATGATGGAAAAATGGAATCGGATGAATTTGAAGAATGGCGATTAAAGACGATATATGACAGAATTCATGATTCTGAAAGAGAAAAATTAATGTATTTTGCGTTAACATGCAAGCAACATACATTATTTGTAAGCATGCCCTCAGATACTAAAGAGCAAGAAATGTTTTTGGGGTATAAATGGTGTGATAGAAAGAAAATGGAAGGTATATTAGAAACAAATGATGGGTTACTTTTTAGTAAACGAAAATTAAATGAAGACGGATATTTAGCTTCCATGATTTGGAGAACTTTTGATGGTATTGAATATATTGCTCCTAAATTGAAACAGTACAGTTTTTTTGCAAATATGTCAGATATGTTGGATTTTGATGAAGCGAAATTCTCTAAAGTAATCAAATTGTCTATGCCGAGAAAGCGAGTTCTTAAGCCGGGATATAAAAAATATAAATTAATAAACAAGAAAATATTCGAAACAGGAATTGGAAGAAGAGTATTGAAATCTGAATTGACTGAGGGAAAGGGGATTAATATCTACAGTGCCAATGTATGTTCTGTATTTGGAAAAATAGATAAAGAAATACTGGATGACTATAGCCGACCTTCGATTTTATGGGGGATAGATGGAGATTGGATGGTTAATATTATCGATGCTAATAAGAAATTTTATCCAACAGATCATTGCGGCTATATTCGCATATTGATCGATGATATTATACCTGAATTTTTGGCAATGGCATTAGAGGTTGAGGGTAAGCTTGAAAAATTTTCACGAGCAAATAGAGCTTCAACAGACCGAATTAGAAAGATTTCAGTCTTTGTTCCAGAAGATATAAATGAGCAAAAAAGAATTCTTAACGAAATAAATTCTGAAAAAAGTAAGAAGAAAAAAGAAGAGTTAATAAGGAAGTATTTTATTGAGTAAGGAATTGTTTATTGGGAGGGGGATGAAAATCTCAAGAATATTGAATCTGAAGACCGATGCCCCCTCTCACGCATATTTTCGCGAAATTGAGCAGGGGGTATTGTGGGAACTTGGTCTTTGCAGCTTAAATGGCTGAGATTAAGGAAAAATATTGAAATGCTGTGCGCGAAAGTATTGCTGATTTGTGTAGAAGTAGGGCTGCCTCGAAATAGGGCAGCTCTTTTTCAAATATTATGTTGACTAATTCGCTCGGTAGAGTGATATATGTACATACCAAAAAGAAAGGTGGTATGTGCAATGATTATAGAAATTGATTTTAAAGTTAAAGGTGAGGAACGCAAGAAGCTGGCTTATGCCATAGGTGAATTGCTTGGAATGCCGGTAAAGTACACCAGAACCCCCAAGTTTGATTACTTGATTGGAAGCAACGTTTTGGATAAGAATGGAGTGTTTCATGCATCCGAGGATATGACAGAAAGCATGTTGGAATTGGTTTTAGAACGGTTTTACAAAGGCGAGCCTATTCAACAATCAGAGCAGCGGGAGGATGAAACTGAGGAAGCAGATGTATTAAGCATATCAGTTCCAAGAAACATGTTTACAGATGGTAAGCTGGAAAATTTGCAGAAGTTGATAGAAGGGAAGCAAACGCTTTTTAAACACGCATTCCGAGTGGAGCAGTTGTAGGTTGCTATTACCGAGAATCAGGTTTCATTTCCCTGGTTTCCACTTGCGTCCGAGCCGGATGCTGTGAGTGCATATACAGAATTTATTTCCAAGTTATGCGAATTAGCAATAAAACTAAAACGAGTAGCGCTGAAGGATAAAGAAGTTGAGAATACAGAATTCAATATGTGTAAAGCGGATGTTAAATGGCAAAGACAGGAATTAGAAGAGACTCAAAACACCGAGTGTTACGCAGAGGAGAGTCAATTCGGTGGGATGGAAAATATCAATTTAAATATCAGGTAAATGGCAAGGCGCATTTTGTATATAGCTGGCGCCTTGAACCAACAGATAAACTTCCGGCAGGAAAGAAACCATGCTTATCACTTAGAGAACTTGAAAAGCAAATCGGCTACGATTTGGATTCTCAAATGCATCCAGAAGGAAGAAGTATGACGGTAGAGGAACTGGTGGAACGATATCTTTCTACTAGAATTGGTGTAAAGCCAAATACAAAAGCCAATTACAATTTTGTAAAGAATCTCATGAGGAAAGAAGATTTTTATTATAAGAAAATTGGCGATGTCAAAACCTCAGATGCAAAGCTGTTTCTGATAAAGCTGCAGCAGGATGGGAAAAGATATAGTACAGTGAAAACAGTCCGTGGCGTATTAAGACCTGCTTTTCAAATGGCGGTGGATGACGATGTGCTCCATAAAAATCCGTTTGGATTTGAGCTTGCTGGAGTAGTTGTAAATGACAGTGTTACCAGGGAAGCATTAACGCGGGACCAAATGCGAAAGTTTCTTAAATTTGTTCATGATGATAATGTATACTGTAAGTATTATGAAGTTGTGTATATACTTTTTCATACAGGTATGCGTATTTCAGAATTTTGCGGCCTTACAATTAAAGATGTTGATTTAGAAAATCGAATTGTAAATATCGAGCACCAGCTTCAGAGATTATCCGATATGACGTTGGTTATTGAGCCAACAAAAACTTCCGCTGGAACAAGAAAAATCCCGGTAACAGAGGATGTTACAAAATGCTTTCAAGCCATCATCGAAGACCGGGAGAAACCAAAGGTAGAAAAAGTGGTGGATGGATATACTGGGTTCCTGTTTTTGGATGACAAAGGACTGCCATTAGTGGCAATGCATTGGGAACATCGCTTTAACCACATGGTGAAGCGGTACAACGATATCTATCGGGTACAGATGCCGAATATTACGCCGCATGTTTGCCGGCACACGTATTGTAGCAATATGGCGAAATCCGGCATGAATCCAAAGACACTGCAGTACCTTATGGGGCATAGCGATATAGGAGTTACGCTTAACACCTATACGCATTTAGGCCTTGAGGATGCAGAGGATGAATTGAAGCGGCTGGAGGACTTGCAGAATGCCAGAAAGGAACTGGAACGGACACAGGGAGAAAAAACGGTGTCACAGAAGATGTTTAAAGCAATATAGGAGAATGGTTAAATTTAAGCTGGGCTGAATGCTCAGCTTTTTTTGAATTTACCTGATAAGGATAGAGGTGAATGTGGAAATAATCATAAATGCTATGGAGATTAAAATGCTATGAAAAATCAATGAATAATGTTATAATTATCATAAGAGTATTCACGTATATTTTTACGGCTAAAGGAGAATATATTTATGATAGATTTAAACTCAGAATTAATGGAGCAAAAAATGAAAGTTGATTTTAATACCTATGACTTATCTGTTAAAGAGTTGTTAAGTATGGTAAATGATGGACTGATAAATATAGCGCCAGAATATCAGCGACAGTTTAGATGGGATGTTGAACGCCAGTCAAGTTTAGTTGAATCTCTCTTTTTGGGAATTCCGGTTCCAAGTCTTTTTATGGCAACAAATGTGGATGGAACTTGGGAAGTGATTGATGGAGTGCAGAGACTTAGTACAATGATTTGTTTTGCAGGAGATGATAATGTACGAGAGAAAGTCAATGCTAAAAAAGCTGAGCCCTTAAAATTGAAAGGATTATCAAAACTAGCTAATTTTAATGATAAGAGATTTGCTGATCTTCCGGTAGGTGTACAAAATAAGTTTAAATTGACTAGTATTAAAGTTATTACGTTGAGTGATAAAAGTGATAAAGACGTGCGCTTTGATTTGTTTGAACGATTGAATAAAGGAGGCGTAAATCTTACACCTCAGGAAATTCGTAGCTGTGTTTATCGAGGTGGGTTTAATGATTTTTTAAAAGAGTTATCCAAAGATTCTAATTTTAAGAATTGCGTGCATTTATCTGAGAGTCAAGAAAATGATGGTACGAGAGAAGAACTTGTTTTGAGATTTTTTGCGTATTTGTATGATTTGGATTCGTTTGAGCATAGTGTAAAAGACTTCTTAAATAATTATATGTCAAAGGCTGACAAAGGATTTAATTATAGTGAAAATGATAAATTATTCAGAATGGTATTCAAAATATTGAATGATGCTTTGCCTCATGGTATAAGTAAAGGAAGAAAAAATACACCACTTAATCTTTTTGAGGCTGTGTCAGTAGGAGCTGCATTAGCATATATGGATAATGGAAAAATAAACACTGTAGGAATAGATGAATGGCTAAAAGATAAAGAATTATTAAAATATATTACAGGAGCTACAAATTCGAAACCGAGAGTAATAGGTAGAATTGAGTTCTGTAGAAAAAAATTTGAGGGATAAAAGTGTTTAATGAAATAAAAGAGGAATTGACTCGTAAAATATGCGAACTAAGATTATGGCTTAGTAATATTAATGATAGCGATGATTTTTCAGCAATTAATAAGGGTTTGTTTTACGTATATATATATGGGATTTATGAAGAAACAGTTAGAACTGTCGTTCAGAAAACGATAGAGGAGTTAAATGCTAAATCTGTAAAAATTGATGAGTGTATATATGAGCTGTATGCACTCATTTTTTCCGCGGAATATGACAGTATATATGGTGTGGGTAATGAACATAAGTGGGAAAAAAGGTGGAATATTTCAGATAAATTAACTCGGAATCCTATCGTTTCTATTCCAAATGAAATAGTACCTACTGATGGCAAAAATCTACGATATAGACAATTAGAGAGTATCGCAAAATCTTTTGGTATTCATAATGCAATTCTTCCTAGGGCGGAAATTGGAGGAAACATTAAGGAAATGGTTGATAATAGGAATTATATTGCACATGGGAATAAAACTCCAAAAGAGGTGGGACGTGAAGTTTCGGTTAATGATTTACAACGTAAATTAGATCATATCTCGGAGGCGTGTGCCTATATTATCGAATTATATGAGAAATATATTGAGGAACAAATGTATTTGAAAAATCATTAAACACAAATCACCGAAACATAAGAAGAATAACATGTTTTAAGGAGTGAATTGGTGTGGATAGCTTGAAATTAAATCCTGTACAGAAGGCAGCATTTTCTTTGATTCAGCAAGACCTTCGATATATTTATACGGTTATAAAAAATATAAATCCGAAAGCATCTAATTACATACCTTCTATGCTTCCGTATTTGGGTGTTGTTATAGATGGAGCAGAGGATTGGCTAAAGGCTATTAAAAATTCAAGTAAATGTAAATTCTGTATGCCATTATTTAATGAATCACAAACTATTTTTTATGAACAAATCAGAAATAGCATTAAGATGTGGCAGCAGGATTATAACGAAATATATATTTCGTTAGGAAACGCTTATCGTAAAAATGATAATTATTTTGGAAGTGTCTGTAAGCCAATTGCCAAAGTTCTTAAGCTATATGATATATATGGAATGGATACTATAAATGGAGTGATTTGTGGGAATACTATTCTGTGCCATTGCTATTCACCGTTTTTTTCATACAGTGAGAATAATGGTGAGTATATAAAGGTAATGAGTGAAATTGGTGGTAGATATATTAATTTGTTCCATGCAACGACTGATTTTCAGGTAAATAATGAATTGCAGTTTGGGGTTCAAGATTACGGAGGATTTATAAAATCACCAGTTGGTAATGTATATAGTGACAAGTTTGTTTTAATGTCAATCTTATGCCAGATAAATTTCTTGTTATATGGGATTGAAAAATGGATAAACAATGAGATACCTACGAAGCTGAGATTTGGATATCTTTTATATTATTCTTTAATAAGTGTGATTGAACAAATAAATCAAAAATTAGGCATCGCTTTAAAAATTAATTCGAAATGGAAATCAGATAGATTTAGAAATTCTATGGCACACTACAAGTTGGGAATAGTGTTAAAGGAGAGCAATTTGATAATTAGCGATGCAATGTTTGGTCTAACAGAAAAAATATTTGGAGAGGATTATTATACCATAAAAAAGTCAATTTATAAGGAACTAGAAAAATTAGCCAAGCAGATAGGTGCGTATCTTGACTTACCCCAAAGAATGGTATATTTGCAGTAAGAGAGAAGTAGTACCCCCAACCTTTTACTCCGTTTCTACTACGATTGCTGTACACATCTTGCAAAATTTTGCTAAGATTTGCATTTTATGTACAGAAATGACCAATACATAAAGAAAAATTAACACCGCACAAAATGCTGCAAATGGCAGCAAAAAAGCGCCTTTTGAAAGGAGTTTATATGAGTATACGAGTACTTTTCATCTGCCACGGCAACATCTGCCGTTCCACCCTAGCCCAAAGTGTCTTCACCCATAAAGTCGCATCCCAAGGGCTTTCTGCCCACTTCCTTATCGACAGCGCCGCCACAAGCACCGAAGAAATCGGCAATCCGCCGCACCGGGGGACGGTGAATAAGCTGAGGAAGGTTGGAATTCCTCTGGTGCCGCACCGGGCGCGGCAGGTGACGTGGGCGGATTATGAGAAATTTGATTATATCATAGGTATGGACAGTGCCAATATCCGAAATTTAAACCGGATGCTGAAAGGCGATCCGGAGGGGAAAATATATAAATTCCTCACATTTGCAGGTTCAGACCGTGACATCGCGGATCCGTGGTATACGGGTGATTTTGACGCGACGTATGAAGATGTTCTGGAGGGCTGTGTAGGTTTTCTGGCATATCTGAAAGAACAGGGACAGATATAACCAAAAGTTTGATGAGTATCCATTTCAGGTTAAGATGGAAGGAACGGACTGTTTCTGCTGTAATTTATCAGTGTGCTGGAGGAACATCCGGGCGATTCGTGGATTAAAAAATATATTTTCCCGGGCGTAATGGTTCTAAGTCTCTGGAAAATGATTTCTTGTGGTTCAGCGGATGGATTTTATATCCTGGATGTAGAAAATCTACGTCTGCACCAGATTTTATTTACAAAAGGAATTAATAATGACTTGCCGATGACACGCTGGTATTAATAAGTGGAGTGCTTTTTTATTTCCAGCTGAATCCGTTCGCAGAGATCCTTGACCGTGACAAACTCGATAAAATCCGTTTCCGGAATATCGATCTCGAAGCAGTCTTCGATCTCTGTGATAAAGTATACGATCAAAAATGAATCCAGCCCCAGATCGTCGATCAGGCGGTCAGCCGGTGTCAGCGGGCGGGTGATTTCTATGTATTCTGATAGAATGTCTTTTATTTCAACCAGGATTTCTTCCTGCGTCAGTTCGTGTTTCATGAGAAGTTCCTCCTAATATATGTGATTCATGCAGCTATTTTTATTGTAAATTTAACATAGAATCTGTGTTTGAGAGATGATTCTATCTGTGTGTTTATTTTATCATGAAACTGCCCGCTTGAGTAGATATATCCCTTAAAATAGGAGGAGCCGACAGGAACGGACTCCTGTCGGCGTAGGTATGAAAAAGTATATTATGAAAGGTCTTTTGCCTTTACGCGTATTACTATATCGAAAAAATGTGATAAAAGTATGTTCGGAATGTGAAGAAATCATAAATTTCGGAAAATATTTTGGAAGTGGATGGGGGAATAAAAATGACACGCAGATATAAGTTTGTGCAACTTTATTCATAAAAATGAAAATATATGCGTGAAATTTCTGAAAAAGATAGAATGTAAAAAGGTAATATGATATAATGAGCGCAAGTGAGCCAGAGAGCTGCTTGCAGATTTATGGCGAACGGCGAATGGCGATCACGATAGCTGCGTCAGCAGCGGTAAGCATCGAAGATGCGAATCGTGATATAATATGAACACTTACAGAGAACTTGTCAAATCTAGTGTGAATTATAGCTGAACATTTGATGAACCTGAGATAAAGGAGAAAAATAATCAAAATAAAGATTCAAAAAAACATATCTACAAAGAAGAAGGCAGAACATCAGGCGGATGCAAAAGCATTTGCCGGAACGGGTTCAGAAAGGACAGGGAACGATGCGGGCGTTTACATTTGAAAATGCGACAAAGATTTATTTTGGCGGAGGCTGTGTGAAAGAGCACCTGCTGGAGGCGGTGAAGCCGTATGGGGAAACGGTGATGCTGGCATATGGCGGTGGCTCGATCAAGACGAATGGCATTTATCAGGAAGTGATGGATGTCTTAAAGCTGGCTGGAAAACAGGTGATAGAATTTTCAGGCATCATGCCGAATCCGACCTACAGCAAGGTGATGGAAGGGAAAAAAGTCGTACAGGAAAATCAGGTAGATCTGATTCTGGCAGTGGGCGGCGGTTCGGTCATGGACTGCAGCAAGGCGATCTCAATGGCGGCTGCGACGGACAAGGACGTCTGGGAGGAATATTGGATCAAAAAGGGCGAGATTGATTTTGAGCCGGTTCCGGTGGGCGTGATTGTGACCGTGGTCGGCACTGGAAGCGAGGTCAACGGCGAGGGTGTAATCACCCATGAGGAACAGAAAATTAAGACGAGCCGGAATTATCCGCGCTGCAATCCGGTGTTTGCGATGATGGATCCGAAATATACCTACACGGTTTCTCCACTCCAGACGGCAGCGGGCGGTTTTGATATGCTCAGCCATGTGATGGAGACATATTTCAGTGCACCGGATGAGGATAATCTTTCGGATGCGATCTCGGAGGCGTTGATGCGGAGTATTATTGAAAACCTGCCGGTGGCGATCCGGGAACCGGAAAATTATGAGGCGCGTAGCAACCTGATGTGGGCGTCCACGATGGCGGAGATTGGCATTATCAAATTAGGAAAACAGTGTGATTTTGAGGCGCATATGATTGAACATCAGATGGGGGCTTACACGGACTGCAACCACGGCATGGGACTTGGCGTGATCCATCCGGCGTATTATCGTCGAATTTGCCGGGACGGCATCAAGAAATTTGTGAAATTTGCCGTAAATGTCTGGGGAATGTCACCAGATGGCGGCGATGAGGAAGAACTGGCATTTGGCGGAATTGACGCATTGCAGGCGTTTATTCATGAGATTGGTTTGCCGGGGACGCTGCGGGAACTGGGGATCACAGATCAGAGCCTACTGAAAACGATTGCTGATTCATGTATCCGCAATGACGGCGGGTATCGGCAGCTGACGCACGCGGAAATCTTGGATATTTTGGAAGAGTGCTATTAGTACAAAGGAGGAAAATCATGCCACACATTGCAATATCTATGTACCCGGGACGGAGCCGGGAAGAGAAGGCAGCACTGGCTGAGAAGGTCAGAACGCTGGTATCAGAAGAATTAAAGAAGGATCCGAAGGTTGTGACGGTATCGGTTCATGATGTACCGGCTGAGAAATGGCAGGAACATTTGGATGCGATTCCGGGCGAGGAGAGATTCTATTAGAAGTCTAAGTCGGGGTTGCAGAAAGAGGCAAAAGATCATCAGACGATGGATATATATACCAATGGATAATATAGCTCAAGCAGTGTCGAAAAAATAAACTGCAAAAGATATATAATAATGAATAAAAAAGAACGGACTGTTCATAAATAGACAAAAAAGCATAGGATGTAGAGAATAGATATTTGAACTGTGCCGGTTTACAGAGTATCATCTGTAAACCGGGCAGAAAGAAGCACATTTACGCGCATTACTTAGTGGATTTTGTCTGTATGAACAGTCTTTTTTGCAGCATTTTATAATTGAGAAAACATTTCATTTACTCCTTTTAAATTCCCACAAATATTTCTTGACATTTCCCAGTTACATTCATATAATGAACATATGAACAATGATTCATATAAATAAAAATATTTCAAAGAAATCTTGATAAAATTCTGCAAACTGCTTTCATGAAAGAAGCAGTGAAGCAGGGCAGAAACGCGTAGCATGAAGGGAGAAATCGGATGGCAATTCATGATGTAGAGTGCTGTGAGGAGTGTGCTGTTCACGATGAGGTTGTGCAGTCGGTCCGGGGAATGCTGCCGGATGACGATGATTTGTATGATCTGGCGGAGCTGTTTAAGGTATTTGGTGATTCGACGCGGATCCGGATTTTGTTTGTTCTGTTTGAGTCGGAGATGTGTGTCTGCGACATTGCACAGCTGCTTAATATGACGCAGTCGGCGATTTCGCATCAGCTTCGGATTCTCAAGCAGTCGCAGCTTGTCAAGAGCCGCCGGGACGGAAAGTCGGTGTTCTATTCGCTGGCAGACGACCATGTTTACCGGATTATCAACCAGGGCTTTGAGCATATTAAAGAATAGCAAGTTCCTTGAATGATGATAATGGATTGAATGAATGTGAAAGCGGTGCTATCTGTAAAGAGAAAATTGCAGGTCTCGAAAAGCAAACATTAAAAATTTATAACTCAATAAAAAGAGGAGGATTATCATGAAGAAGAAATTTAAATTAACTGATCTGGATTGTGCAAACTGTGCAGCAAAGATGGAAGATGCGATCAAGAAGCTGGATGGAGTCAATGATGCGAGTGTCAGCTTTATGATGCAGAAAATGACGATCGATGCGGATGACGCACGTTTCGACGAGATCATGAAAGAGGTTGCAGAAGTGTGCAAGAAGGTGGAACCGGACTGCATTATTAATATGTAAAATTGGAAAAGGCATAATCGGATCAAAAGCTGCTTTTTAAAAGAATAAAATCAGATTGTGTAATGCACAGAAGGGCAAAGTAAAAAGATATAGGCAAATGAGCTGTGCCGGCACATTTTCCTATATCTTTTTTTCTGGGAATGTGTTTCCAGAATGAAGGGAGGCTTTATGAATCAGAAGCAGAAAACGATGCTGAAGCGGATCGTTGCGGCGGCAATCGTATATATCGCGGCGGCAGCAGCGAAAAAAATGAATGTATTTGCCGGAATGCCGCAGCCGTGGACAGAGTTAGTCGTATTTTTAATTCCGTATCTGATTATTGGATGGGATATTGTATACAAGGCGTTCCGGGGGATTAAAAATGGTCAGGTGTTTGATGAGAATTTCCTCATGACAGTAGCGACGTTCGGGGCGTTCGGTGTGGGCGAGTTTTCTGAGGCGGTTGCGGTTATGCTGTTCTATCAGGTTGGCGAGCTGTTTCAGAGTTATGCGGTCAACCGTTCGCGCCAGTCGATCAGCGATCTCATGAATATCTGCCCGGAATATGCCAATATTGAAAAAGATGGACAGATAAAGCAGGTCGATCCGGATGATGTGGAAGTGGATGACATCATCGTGGTACAGCCGGGAGAGCGGATTCCGCTGGATGGCGTGGTGGTAGAGGGTGAATCGATGATCGATACCTCGGCGCTGACTGGTGAATCGGTACCGCGCCGTGCGGCAGCCGGGGATGAAATCATCAGCGGATGTGTCAATGGCAGCGGGCTTCTGCGGGTGCGCGTGACGAAAGAATTTGATGATTCGACGGTGGCGCGGATTCTGGAGCTGGTGGAGAATGCCAGCAGCAAGAAGGCGAAGGTGGAGAACTTTATCACCCGGTTTGCCAGATATTATACGCCGGTGGTCGTGATCGCGGCGGTTGCTTTGGCATTTGTGCCGCCGATTGTGCTGGGCGGAGAATTTGGCGAGTGGATTCAGAGAGCTTGTATTTTCCTGGTAATTTCCTGCCCGTGTGCGTTGGTGATTTCGGTTCCGCTTAGCTTCTTTGGCGGCATTGGTGCTGCATCCCGCATCGGTGTGTTAGTCAAGGGAAGCAATTATCTGGAGGCAGTTTCGGAGCTGGATACGGTTGTATTTGATAAGACAGGCACCCTGACGAAGGGCGAGTTTAAAGTGACGGAGCTGTATCCGGCGGGAATCAGTGAGGATGAGCTTCTGGAGCTGGCGGCGTATGCCGAGAATTATTCGACGCATCCGATCGCGGAATCGATACGGGAGGCGTATCGTGAGAGAAAAGGCAGTTTGGCAGAAGCAGAAACTCAAAAGGCGAATGCGGGAACAGCAGAAATCGTTCTGGATGCTGACAATGACACAATAAAAGAGGTGCAGTCCAAAGAGGGTGTGCAGGGAGTGGTACGCAAACCCCTGATCGACTTAACCCGCATCGGTGAAACCAACGAGATTTCCGGTTATGGTATCGAGACAACGATCGACGGTCACAAAGTTCTGGCGGGTAATGGACGCCTGATGAAGAGTAAAAATATACCGTATCAGGAATGCGACGGCATCGGCACTGTGATTTATCTGGCAAAGGACGGAAAATTTGCCGGAAGTATCCTGATTGCCGATACGATCAAGCCGGAGACGGAGGATGCGATCCGTGGACTGAAGGCGGCTGGAATCCGCCGTACTGTTATGCTGACGGGCGACCGGAAAGCGGTCGGCGAGGCGGTGGCTGCGAAGGTTGGCATCGATCAGGCGTACACGGAGCTGCTTCCGGCGGATAAGGTGCAGAAGGTCGAGGAGATGCTGGCGGAGATGACCGGAAAGCGGAAGCTGGCATTTGTCGGCGACGGCATCAACGATGCACCGGTTCTCTCCCGCGCAGATGTCGGTATTGCAATGGGAAGCATGGGAAGTGACGCGGCGATCGAGGCGGCGGACATTGTCCTGATGGATGATAACCCGGCGAAGATTGCAGGTGTGGTTAAAATCGGACGCAAGACAATGGCAATCGCGCACCAGAATATCGTGTTTGCCTTGGCGGTTAAGGCGGTTGTGCTTCTGATGGGCGCGGCTGGAGTGGCTAATATGTGGGAAGCCGTGTTTGCGGACGTCGGTGTTTCCGTCATTGCAATTTTAAATGCGATGAGGGCATTAAGAACTAAATAATCGCTAATATCAAAAAGCTATGGCGGAAGGAATACTTGATGGTTCCGGAAACTGTAGCTTTTTAAACTTGCGGCTCTAAGGGATTTATATATAAAACCAATATCTGCAAGTGGTAAAAGAATAGGAATAAGAAAGAAATCAAGGCTTGGAAAAGATAAAATGCTGGGAATCATACAGGATTTCCAAAATAGTTGTAATAATCCTTAATAAAATAGTAATTGAATCTGACGGAAGAATGAAGTATGATCAAATATCATAGGATATTAGACGGAAAGGAAGGAACAGGATGAAAAAATGGATGAAAACGGCGCTTGTCCTGGCTGCAGCGGTCTGCCTGAGTGTGGCGGCTGCGTTCACAGCACTGGCGGCGCAGACGTTTCAGATAACCGCTTCGATCGGCTCCTGTCTGATTGGTTCGGGGCAGAATACAGTGGATATTTCACTTTCAAGCAACGGTGATACAACGGGGACGGACGGAAAGATTTATCTGTTTGAATTGCGGCCGTATGAGTCGGAGATTGGAAGCCGGACTGATTATGTCAGCAGCGTAGGCGCAGGGGAAACGAGGACCGTCTCGATTCCTTTAAACAAGGGAACTGCCCAGGACCGCCTTTACAGCCGGTTTGTTCCGGCAGTGTTTGACGGAACTACATTTACGGCAGTTGGCGCGGCACATTATATCACAAATCCGGAGGTGGTTGCATCCAATCAGGATGCGTTTAAGACGCCGCTGACGAAAAAGGGCTTGAATATCCAGTTAAATATGCTCAACGATGCATTTACACTGGGTGTCAAACATGTGGCGGTCAATATCGCATTTTCCCAGTTTTTAGGAAGTGGCATTGATTATGAGTACGATGGAAAAACGTATCATTTTAATAAGTCGGTGGTTGAAAATTATGACAAGGTGATCAGTACATATGTCGGAAAAGATATATCCGTGACGGCGATCGTTTTAAATGACTGGAATGACGCGCACCCGGAACTGGTTCATGCGGGAACTGCGAAATCTTCGAGCGCCAATTATTATATGTTTAACACGAAGACACAGGAAGGATTTGAGACAACGCGTGCGATCTTCGCGTTTTTGGCGGATCGTTACAGCGGCAAGAATCATAATTCAAATTATGCGAAGATTTCCAACTGGATTCTGGGCAATGAGATCAACAACCAGATTTGGAACTACATGGGACCGGCAGATTTGAATGCATATGTATCCACGTATCAGCAGGCATTCCGCACGTTCTACACGGCGATCAAGAGCACAAGCGCGAATGACCGGGTTTATTTTTCACTTGATTTCTGGTGGGGAGCTCCGTATGAGAACCTGAACGATCAGGTGCATTATACGGGCAAAGGCATTGTTGATACGTTTAACGCCCTGGCAGTAACGGAAGGCCAGATGGACTGGGGCATTGCCTACCATCCGTATCCGTACCCGATGACGGAACCGGAATTCTGGGATGATCCGGCAACGGGGCTGGTAACCGAGAGTGCAGATTCACCGATTGTCAACTTTGCAAACCTGCATGTACTGACCGATTATCTGAATCAGGATTCGATGAAGACAGCATCTGGCGAGGTGCGCCATGTCATTCTGACGGAGGAAGGATTTACTGCACAGAGTCTGACGCGCGGCGATGTGTCGGATATCCAGGCGGCGGCATTTGCATATTCTTACTATATCGTGGACAGTAACCCGTATATCGACGCGTACATTCTGAGTCGTCAGGTCGATGCGCCGTCAGAGGTAAGGGCAGGCTTAAGCTTCGGTCTGTGGTCCTGTGATATGAATCAGGGCAATGAGATTGTAGCGGTAAAGGATCGAAAGCTCTGGAGAGTTTTCCACGACATTGATCAGAAGAGATACACGCTGGAAACTTCGAATTTTGCAAAATCAATCATCGGAATTAATAAGTGGTCGGATGTGATTCCGAACTTCCGGTGGAAGTCTCTGGAACAGTAGCGGATGGTAGACAGAGACTTGTAGAATAAAAACTATAAGAAAAAAAGTATAAATAAAAAAGTGCCTTTCTTCTCGAAGAAAATTTCTTGAGAGGAAAAGCACTTTTTTTAGAAAATTGGATTTTGTCTCCGAATCCTGCCGATTTTATCAGATCTTGAGTTCTTATCAGATCTTATTGCTCTGTCTCCAGATATGCATCTTCTCAGCTTCCTTAATCAGCTGATCGCGGAACTGCGGATGTGCAACGGAGATGATAGCCTCGCATTTCTGCCAGGTTGCAAGACCCTTTAAGTTTACTTTACCGTACTCGGTTACCAGGTAGTGCAGGTTTGCACGTGTATCGGTTACGATGGAACCCTGATTTAAGGTCGGGAGAATACGGGACTGCAGCTCGCCAGCCTTGTTCTTGAAGGTGGAGGAGCAGCAGATGAAGCTCTTTCCGCCCTTGGACAGGTAAGCGCCCAGAACGAAGTCAAGCTGTCCGCCTGCACCGCTGATGTGCTTGATTCCTGCGGACTCTGCATTTACCTGACCGAAGAGGTCGAGGTCAACCGCGTTGTTGATGGACATGAAGTTGTCCAGGGCTGCGATGGTGCGGACGTCGTTGGTGTAATCAACCGGAGCACTCATGCAGGCCGGGTTGTTGTTTAAGTAGTCATACAGTTTCTTGGTACCAGCGCCGAATGCGTATACCTGACGGCCTTTGTCCAGTGCTTTGTGAGCGCCTGTGATCTTGCCGGCTGCGGCAATATCAACGAATGCGTCAACGTACATCTCGGTGTGAACACCCAGATCCTTTAAGTCAGATTTCGCAATCAGGGAACCAACTGCGTTCGGCATACCGCCGATACCTAACTGTAAGCAGGCACCATCCGGGATCTCGTCTACGATCAGTTTTGCAACTGCTTCATCGACATCAGTCGCTGCTGCGCCGCCTCCCATCTCTGCGATGGTCGGGTTGCTGCCCTCTACGATCATGTCTACGTTGGAGATATGAATGCCGTTCTCAAATCCGCCGAGGCAGACTGGCATATTTTCATTGACCTCTACGATGACAACCTTGGAAGTCTCGCAGCAGGCTGCCATATGGGAAGCATTTGGTCCGAAGTTGAAATAACCGTGCTCGTCCATCGGAGCGACCTGGAATACAGCTACATCCGGTTTGGTTGCGGACTCACGATAGTATCTCGGAAGCTCGGAATAACGGATCGGAGCATAGAAGCTGAATCCCTGTGCGATTGCCTTTCTCTCGATACCGCTCATGTGCCAGGAGTTCCAGGTCATATGAGCTGCCGGGTTTTCGATCTTGAAGATCTCCGGTACCCACATCAGGATACCGCCGCGGAAGTTTACATTCTCCAGTTCCGGAAGACGTTTTGCGATAGCAGCATCGACTGCTACCGGAGTGCCGGTGGTCCAGCCATAGTCAACCCAGTCGCCAGATTTAACGACGGAAGCAGCTTTTTCAGCGGAAACCAGCTTTTCTGCATACAGTTTCTTGTAATCCATACTTATTCACCTTGTCCTTTTTAATAATATGAAGAAGTCCGTACAAATGCGTGATTCGGACATCCCCCGTTGTTTATCAGTGTATCATCTCCACTACCCCTTGTCAACGAAAGAGGCGGAGGACAAAATAGGGGAAAATGACGACATATTCATATTTATGAATTACAGATATAAGTGTATGTAAATGGAAGAGAAATGAGTTTGTCTATTAATTCACAAACAAAATACCATGTTGGTTATAATGCCAGAGAAGATCACTTTTATTGAGAAAACGGAAGAAAAAAATTGTGCATTCCGCCTAAAGGCGATCAAAACGATGTAGAAATAAGTGGATTGTACGCGGAAAAATGAGAATCTTAAATCTTTATAAATCCATTGATAATTATTTGACAGGAGCCGCGTGGGGTGTTAAGATACAAATACACTATCATATTTATCACTATTTTACTATTTACTGCAGTTGTGTTATTTACGTGGTGGATCATTTTCAAGGAGGATTTTTTCAATGTCTAAGAAAGTCGTAATTGCAAGTGCATGCCGTACCGCAGTAGGTTCTATGGGTGGTCAGCTCAGTACTGTTCCAGCAGCTGAGATGGGTGCCGTAGTTATCAAGGAGGCTCTGAAGAGAGCAGGCGTTGCTCCGGAGCAGGTTGATCACGTATACATGGGATGTGTTATCCAGGCTGGCCTTGGTCAGAACGTAGCACGTCAGATGTCTCTGAAAGCTGGTCTTCCGGTAGAAGTTCCGGCAGTTACCCTGAACGTGGTTTGCGGTTCTGGTCTGAATGCTGTAAACGCAGCAGCAGATATGATCCTTGCAGGCGATGCTGACATCGTAGTAGCTGGTGGTGCAGAGAACATGTCCGCAGCTCCGTATGCTCTGATGAAGGCTCGTTACGGATACCGTATGAACAATGCGACCATGATCGACACCATGGTAAATGACGCTCTGTGGGATGCATTCAACGATTACCACATGGGTATCACCGCTGAGAACATCTGCGATCAGTGGGGTATCACAAGAGAAGAACTCGATGAGTTTGCAGCAGCTAGCCAGCAGAAGGCTTGCGCAGCTATCGAGGCTGGACGTTTCAAAGACGAGATCGTTCCGATCGAAGTTAAGAAGAAAAAAGAGACTGTTATCGTAGATACCGATGAGGGTCCGCGTCCGGGTTCCACTGTAGAGATTCTTGGCAAGCTTCGTCCGGCATTCAAGAAAGACGGACGTGTAACAGCTGGTAACGCTTCCTCCATCAACGATGGTGCAGCAGCTGTAGTTGTTATGAGCGAAGAGAAAGCAAAAGAACTGGGTATCAAACCGATGGCTACATGGGTAGCAGGCGCTCTGGGCGGTGTAGATCCGAGCATCATGGGTATTGGACCGGTTGCAGCTACCAAGAAAGTTCTGAAGAAGACAGGCTGGAAGGTAGAAGACTTCGACCTGATCGAGGCAAACGAGGCATTCGCAGCTCAGTCTATCGCTGTAGCTCGTGACCTTGGCTTCAACAAAGACATCCTGAACGTAAACGGCGGTGCAATCGCTATCGGACATCCGGTAGGAGCATCTGGCTGCCGTATCCTGACAACTCTGTTATACGAGATGCAGAAACGTGACGCTAAGAAGGGTCTGGCTACTCTGTGTATCGGTGGCGGCATGGGCTGCGCAACGATCGTTGAGAGAGACTAATTTCTGACGCAGAACCGGAGTCGTCGGGGCTTATCCCCGGCGCTCCGGCTGTTTCTGGTTTTACGTATTTCAATTCAAGAGCTTTTTAGGAGGAACTGGAAGTGGGATTTGTAGACTATGAGGTAGACGGACACGTCGCAGTCATAACTATTAATCGTCCGAAGGCACTGAACGCGTTAAACGAGGATGTGCTGAAGGATATTGAAGCTGCATTTGATGCAGTAGACCTTTCCGAAATTCGTGCAATTATCCTGACCGGCGCAGGAGAGAAATCTTTCGTAGCCGGTGCTGACATCGCTGCTATGAGCGTGATGACCAAGGAGCAGGGCGAGCACTTCGGTAAATTCGGCAACGATATTTTCCGCAAGATCGAAACTTTCCCGGTTCCGGTTATCGCGGCAGTAAACGGTTTCGCACTCGGCGGCGGCAACGAGCTTGCCATGAGCTGTGATATCCGTATCTGCTCGGACAATGCATTATTCGGACAGCCTGAAGTAGGTCTTGGTATCACACCAGGCTTCGGCGGTACACAGAGACTCGCACGTCTCATCGGACCGGGCAAGGCAAAAGAGATGGTATTTGCGTCCCGCAACATCAAAGCGGACGAGGCATACCGTGTCGGACTTGTAAATGCTGTTTATACACAGGAAGAGCTGATGCCGGCTGCGAAGAAGCTGGCAGGCGCTATCGCAAAGATGGCTCCGATCGCTGTCAGAAACAGCAAGAAGGCGATGAACGACGGACTTCAGACTGATATGGATCAGGCTATCGTGATCGAGGAAAAACTATTTGGTGGATGCTTCGAGACAGAAGATCAGAAGAACGGTATGCAAGCATTCCTTGAGAAACGGAAAGTGGAGCAGTTTAACAATAGATAGTTAGTTAAATTATAGTTGTATAATTTCAGGAGGATTTGTCATGAAAGTTGGTATTATTGGTGCAGGAACCATGGGTTCCGGAATCGCTCAGGCATTTGCCCAGGTAGATGGATATGAAGTATGCCTGTGTGATATTAACGAAGAGTTTGCTTCCAACGGCAAACTGAAAATTTCCAAGAACTTTGAGAAGAGAGTAGCAAAAGGAAAGATGGCAAAAGAGGATGCAGACAAGATCCTTGCCAGAATCCATACCGGCGTTAAGACTATCTGCAGTGACTGCGATCTCGTAGTTGAGGCAGCAATCGAGAACATGGAGATCAAAAAACAGACCTTCAAAGAGCTGGCCGCTATCTGCAAGGCAGACTGCGTATTCGCTACCAACACATCTTCTCTGTCCATTACTGAGATCGGTGCAGGTCTTGACCGCCCGGTTATCGGTATGCACTTCTTCAACCCGGCTCCGGTTATGAAGCTGGTTGAGGTTATCGCAGGCTTAAACACTCCGGCAGAGATTGTTGACAAAGTTAAGAAGATCTCTGAAGAGATCGGCAAGATCCCGGTACAGGTAGAAGAGGGCGCTGGTTTCGTAGTAAACCGTATCCTCATCCCGATGATCAACGAAGCTATCGGTATCTACGCTGAGGGCGAGGCTTCTGTAGAGGGTATCGATACCGCTATGAAGCTGGGTGCTAACCATCCGATGGGACCGCTTGAACTGGGCGACCTGGTAGGTCTGGACGTTGTTCTGGCTATCATGGAAGTACTTCAGTCTGAGACTGGTGACCCGAAGTACCGTCCGCAGCCGCTTCTTAGAAAGATGGTTCGCGGCGGCAAGCTTGGCCGTAAGTCTGGCGAAGGCTTCTACAAGTACAACTAATATGTATATAAGTCTGGCTTCTTGACCAGATAAAAACATAATAGAGTACCAGATTTTTAAGAACCGCAACGGGGCGGCGCTTAAAGCCGCCTCTTAAGCGTATATAAGAAAATGATGGAGGAATAGACACATGGATTTTACATTAAGTAAAGAGCATGAAATGGCGAGAAAGTTATTCCATGACTTCGCCGAGAACGAAGTAAAACCTTTGGCACAGGAAGTTGACGAGACAGAGCACTTCCCGGAGGAAACCGTTAAAAAGATGCAGAAGCTTGGCTTCATGGGCATCCCGGTTCCGAAGGAGTATGGTGGACAGGGCTGTGATCCGTTAACATACGCTATGTGCGTTGAGGAGCTTTCCAAAGTTTGTGGTACTACCGGCGTTATCGTATCTGCACACACATCTCTGTGCTGCGATCCGATCCAGACCTTCGGTACTGAAGAGCAGAAACAGAAATACCTGGTTCCGCTTGCTAAGGGCGAGAAGCTTGGTGCTTTCGGTCTTACTGAGCCGGGTGCTGGTACAGATGCTCAGGGTCAGCAGACCAAGGCTGTATTAGACGGCGACGAGTGGGTATTAAACGGCTCCAAAGTTTTCATTACTAATGGTAAAGAGGCTGACATTTACGTTATCATCGCTGTAACAGGCGTTGTTGAAGTAAAGGGCAGAAAGAAAAAAGAGATCTCTGCATTTATCGTAGAGAAAGGAACTCCGGGCTTCACCTTCGGTACCAAAGAGAAGAAGATGGGTATCCGTGGATCTGCTACATACGAGCTGATCTTCACAGATTGCCGTATCCCGAAAGAGAACCTGCTTGGCCAGAAGGGCAAAGGTTTCCACATCGCTATGCATACCCTGGATGGCGGACGTATCGGTATCGCTTCCCAGGCACTTGGTCTTGCAGAGGGCGCTCTTGAGAGAACTGTTGATTATGTAAAAGAGAGAAAACAGTTTGGTCGTGCTATCGGTCAGTTCCAGAACACTCAGTTCCAGCTGGCAGATATGGCTACCAAAGTTAAAGCAGCTCAGCTCCTTGTTTACAGAGCAGCCGTTGCTAAGAAGACACAGAAAACCTATTCTGTAGAAGCAGCTATGGCTAAACTGTATGCAGCAGAGGTTGCTATGGAAGTTACAACCAAGGCTGTACAGCTTCACGGTGGTTACGGTTACACGAGAGAGTACGACGTAGAGCGTATGATGCGTGATGCTAAGATCAC
Source organism: Clostridium sp. AF02-29 (assembly GCF_934835585.1). Taxonomy (NCBI): domain Bacteria; kingdom Bacillati; phylum Bacillota; class Clostridia; order Eubacteriales; family Clostridiaceae; genus Clostridium; species Clostridium sp. AF02-29. Next base: position 25,801 of record NZ_CAKVZK010000008.1, read on the forward strand.
TGAGATCTACGAGGGTACATCTGAGGTTCAGAGAATGGTTATCTCCGCTGATCTGTTAAAATAATTCAGTCTGCAGAGAAATCAGAACAATCTCAGTCCTAGAGAAAAAAGAAAAAAATAAGGAGTGAAAATACCGTGAAAATTGTAGTTTGTGTAAAACAGGTTCCGGATACCAAAGGCGGAGTTAAATTTAACCCGGATGGTACTCTTGACAGAAGCGCAATGCTGGCAATCATGAACCCAGATGATAAAGCAGGTCTGGAGGCAGCGCTTCGCTTAAAAGATCAGTATGGTGCAGAAGTTACCGTAGTTACTATGGGTCTTCCGAAGGCTGAAGAGGTTCTTCGCGAGGCTATGGCTATGGGCGCAGACAATGGTGTTCTTGTAACTGACCGTGTACTTGGTGGTGCAGATACCTGGGCTACTTCCCAGACAATCGCAGGCGCACTTCGCAACCTGGATTATGACTTAATCATTACTGGCCGTCAGGCTATCGATGGCGATACCGCTCAGGTAGGTCCGCAGATCTCCGAGCACCTTGGCCTTCCGGTAATCAGCTACGCTCAGAAGATTCGTGAAGTAAACGAAGCTGAGAAATACATCGTAGTTGAGCGTCAGTATGATGATAGATATCATGTAGTAAAAGCACAGCTTCCGTGTCTTTTAACCGCTCTTGCAGAGTTAAACGAGCCGCGTTATATGACTCCAGGCGGAATCTTTGATGCATATGCAAAAGAGATCACCGTTTGGGGCAGAAAAGATCTGAAAGATGTTGAGGATTCCAACCTTGGTCTGAAGGGATCACCGACACAGATCGCAAAAGCTTCCGATAAGGTAAGAAAGGGTGCTGGCGAGAAAGTAGAACTTGATCCGGCAGCTTCCGCAGATTATATCGTTGGCAAACTGGCAGAGAAACACATTATCTAATTATTTTATAGAAAAGAGTGGTGAATAAGATGAACAACTTAGAAGCATATAAGGGCGTATTTGTCTTTGCACAGCAGGTGGATAATGTTATCAGCAATATCGCTTATGAGCTGATTGGCAAAGGTAAAGAATTAGCAAAAGATTTAGGAGTAGAAGTAACCGCTGTTTTAGTTGGTTCTGACGTTAAGGGTCTTGCAGATCAGTTAGCAGAGTACGGCGCAGATAAGGTTATCGTTGTAGACGATCCGGAATTAAAAGAGTACCGTACAGAGCCGTACACACATGCAATCGCATCTGTTATCAAAGAGTTCAAACCGGAAATCTTCCTGATCGGTGCAACTGCAATCGGTCGTGACCTTGGTCCGCGTGTTTGCGCTAGAATCCATACAGGTCTGACTGCAGACTGTACAAAACTTGATATCGGCGATTTCCCGATGAATCCGGTTCCGGGTAGAGAGACAAAGCACAATCAGCTGCTTATGACTCGTCCGGCATTCGGCGGCAACACCATCGCTACCATCGCTTGCCCGGATTTCCGTCCGCAGATGGCAACCGTTCGTCCGGGTGTTATGCAGAAGGCTCCGAAGGAAGCTGGCAAAAAAGCTGTTGTTACTGAGTTCAATCCGGGATTCACAAAGAACAACAAATATGTTGATATTCTGGAAGTTGTTAAGGCTGTATCCAACACCGTTGATATCATGGATGCTAAGATCCTTGTATCCGGTGGCCGTGGCGTAGGCAGCCCGGAGAACTTCAAGATTCTGGATGATCTGGCAGAGGCTATCGGCGGTACCGTAAGCTGCTCTCGTGCAGTTGTAGATGCTGGCTGGAAACCGAAGGATCTTCAGGTAGGTCAGACAGGTAAGACTGTTCGTCCGAACGTATACTTCGCAATCGGTATCTCCGGTGCTATTCAGCATCTGGCAGGTATGGAAGAGTCTGACATCATCGTTGCTATCAACAAAGATGAGTCTGCTCCGATCTTCGATGTTGCTGACTACGGTGTAGTAGGTGACTTAAACAAGATCGTTCCGATGCTGACTGAGAAGATCAAAGAAGCAAAAGCAGCAGCTAAGAACAACTAATTAAAACAGGAAGAGAAATCTTCTTACCATATAGCAGTAGAGTTTTGTATGTTTTTCTCTGATAAATATATGAGACAGCGGCGGCTGGATGGATTTACTCCACCCAGTACTCCGCAGTCCCGTGCCAGCGAGTAAAGAGAACCCTGTTTCCGAGGTGATGAACCTGGGAGGCAGGGTTTTTTTGTTTCATAGGAAATTGCGTCCTATGAAACAAAAAACGCTCCGCGAGGATGCGCACTCGCGCGAAGCAGAAATATGTCGCAAGCGACCGCGCTCGGCGCGAGAATGTGCCAAGGCACATTCTTTATTCTGGTCAAAAACACTTGACAGATTAAGGGGGATTACCCGTATAATAGAGTGTCTGGAATATAGATATGATTTATCTGCTATATAAGAAAATACAGGTTACTGGGCACGTATGTGTGAACAGTAACAAATACAGGATGGTATGATTTATGTTATTTAGTTCCCTTGTGTTCCTATGGTATTTTTTGCCAGCGGTATTTTTGCTTTATTTTATAACGAAAAATCTGCATATCCGTAATGGCGTCCTTCTGGCTGCCAGCCTCTTTTTTTATGCGTGGGGCGAGCCGAAGTATGTGATTCTGATGCTTGTTTCGATCGGGCTGAATTATTTCTTTGGATTGTGGATTGGGAGGATGCAGAGTAAACACAGAATGCGCCTTGCTGTTACAACCTGCGTGTTTTTAAACCTCCTTCTGCTGGGCTATTTCAAATATTTTAACTTCGCAGTCGAGATTGCAAATTCTCTGTTAAGCCGCTTTGCGGGCGGCGCACATACCCTTTCTTTCCGCGAGATTGCTCTTCCGGTCGGAATATCCTTCTACACGTTTCAGGCGCTTTCCTACGTGGTGGATGTGTACCGGGGGACGATTCAGGCGCAGAAAAATATCTTTCATCTGGCGCTCTATATTTCTTTCTTTCCGCAGCTCATCGCGGGACCGATCGTCAAGTATCACGATGTCTGCGAACAGATTGGAAACCGGCAGTGTACGGCGGAGGGGATGGCGTATGGAATCAAGCGCTTTTCCTACGGACTGGCGAAAAAAATGTTGTTTGCTAATACCTTTGCGGCGACGGTGGACTGGATGATGGAGAAACCGCTGGCACAGCTGGGAACGGTCAATGCGTGGATGTTGGCGGTTTTGTACACACTTCAGATTTATTTCGATTTTTCGGGATATTCGGATATGGCGATCGGATTGGGAAAAATGTTTGGATTTGATTTTATGGAGAACTTCAATTATCCGTATATCTCTACCTCGATCCGCGAGTTCTGGAGACGCTGGCATATTTCACTCTCGACCTGGTTTAGGGAATATCTTTATATCCCGCTGGGCGGCAACCGGAAAGGGCAGGTGCGGACGTATATTAATCTGCTGATTGTCTTTTTTGCGACCGGGCTCTGGCACGGCGCTGGGGCAACCTTTATCATCTGGGGATTGTACCATGGGCTGTTTTTGGTGGTGGAACGCATGGGACTTGGGAAGCTATTGGAGAAGAACTGCTTCCGGGGACTGAATCACATCTATACGGCGTTGGTTGTAGTGGTTGGCTGGGTGTTCTTCCGCGCTGATACGCTGGCGGATGCGAAGGTGATCCTGCATCAGATGTTTACCTGGGAGAATGGCATCTATCCGGCGTCGCTGTTCGTGAATCGGAAGGTGATTTTTCTTGCGGTGCTGGGCGTGCTGCTTTCGGGCATCGTGCAGAGTATATGCCCGAAGCTGCGGGAGCATTTGTATGAGAAAGAGGTGACAAAGACAGTGGATATTGTGATTATGGCTGTGCTGCTGTTTTTGTGTACCATGTATCTCGTCAGCAGCACGTATAATCCGTTTATTTATTTCAGGTTTTAGATCCAGCCGCCGTCCAGTTGAATTATCTGTCCCGTTAAATAGGAGTCCTCGCTCCCCAGCTGGTATGCCAGTTTTCCGACTTCCTCGGCACGCCCCATACGTCCGGCTGGAATTTCTTCCAGCAGGGCATTCCGTTCTTCTTCATCGAGAAACTGGTTCATTTCGGTGTCAATAGCGCCGCAGGCGATCGCGTTGACCTGGATGCTGCTCGGCGCAAGTTCCTTCGCGAGGGCGCGCGTCATGGCGTTGATGCCGCCTTTGGTGGCAGAATAGGCGACTTCGCAGGAAGCGCCGCAGACGCCCCAGACGGAGGAAATATTGAGAATGCGTCCCGATTTGCGTGACACCATCATCGGAACGGCGAGGCGGCAGCAGTTGAAGACGGAGGTCAGGTTGGTATTGAGAATGTGGTTCCACTCGTCCGGCGTCATATCCTGGAACAGACCGATGTAGGAAATCCCTGCATTGTTGACGAGGACATCCAGGGAACCGAAGCGCTCCCGGATCGCGTCAAACAGGCGGGAACAGCTCTCAAAATCGCCCGCATCGCCCATCCACGCAAGGCAGGAAACGCCCAGCGCTTCGATTTCGCGCTGGGTCTTTTTTAATTCTTCTTCCCGCCTCAGGCAGGTAATCACGACATCCCAGCCATTCCTGGCGTAGGTTAATGCAATCGCTTTCCCGATTCCGCGGGAAGCGCCGGTTACGAGGATAGTTTTATGATTCATGGCAGTAAACTCCTTATATGCGTATATTTGATTGAATTATAGCATGTATTTAAAATTCATGAAATAGTTTCATTTTTCCGCCTGTCATAAAATCGTAAGAAATTTTCATCCATTTTTTGCTGTTCTGAGTGTTTTACAGCATTGTATGAAAGTGCCAAAATGTGTTATACTAAAACCAAATGGATCTGACACAGCGATAGAGCGGATCAATTACCGAACAGATTCGGAAGAAAGGGACTGTATACCATGTATGATATAATAATCATTGGTTCCGGACCAGCTGGCTTGAGTGCGGCGATTTATGCACAGCGGGCATGTCTGGACACGATTGTGATAGAGAAGAATGGAATCAGCGGCGGACAGGTGCTGAATACCTGGGAGGTGGACAATTATCCGGGATTTCCGGGTGTGACCGGCTTTGAGCTTTCCAGACAGTTCCGGGAGCATGCAAACAAGCTGGGAGCAAGAGTTGTACAGGATGAGGTCGTGCAGGTCGAGCTTTCAGGAAATGTGAAGAAAGTAGTCTGCGAGGAAGAGACGTATGAGGCACGCTGTGTGATTCTGGCATCCGGAGCACATCACAGGACGTTGGAGGTGCCGGGAGAAGAGGAACTTCGCGGGGCAGGCGTTTCATACTGCGCGACCTGCGACGGGGCATTTTTCCGGGGAAGGACGGTTGCCGTTGTGGGCGGCGGCGACGCGGCGCTGGAAGATGCAATTTTTCTTGCACGGATGTGTGAAAAAGTATATATCGTCCATCGCAGAGACAAGCTTCGCGGGGCAAAACGGCTGCAGGAGCGCTTACAGGCGCTTGAAAATATTGAATTTGTCTGGAACAGCGAGACGGTTGCGATTGAAGGGAACGCTCAGGTGGAGGCGTTGCGGCTGAGACAGACCAAAACCGGAGAAGAGAAGCGGCTGGACGTGGATGGTGTCTTTATTGCGGTCGGAATCGCACCGGAGAGTGAGCTGTATGCGGGTCAGTTAGAGCTTGATGAGCAGGGCTATATCCGGGCGGATGAGAGCGGTCAGACGAGCGTTCCGGGCGTATTTGCAGCCGGAGATGTCCGGACCAAGGCGCTGCGCCAGATTCTGACAGCGGCATCGGACGGTGCAAACTGCGTGGCATCTGCAGAGCGATATCTTCAGGCATAACTCATTTTTAACATAGAAGAAAACAGAGTAACTGTTTAGTAGGTCTGCGCATTTACTGCGCTGACCGTACGAAAACATGGGTCAGCAGGCAAAAATCCCATTGCCGTAGGCAATTTTTAATGGATTTTTGCGCGTGACTGTGAAGGTACTGAACAGTTACAGTTTGAGATAAAACGACGGAACAGAACGGACAGAAGAGTAGGAGGTTCTTATGAGAAAAACGCTGAAATTTCTGATAGCATCAGGAGCGTGCCTTGTGATGGTAGGGACGGGACAGATGAGCGCCCAGGCGGCGATGAATCTGGAGACGGATGCCCCGGTCGCTGGTGCGTCAGTGGCGATCAATAATTACTATGCGAGCAGCTTGAACCCGGAAAAAGAGCTGGCGGAGGCATTTGTTTCTAAAGAAGTTCTGGCAGTGGCGGGAGCCGGTCAGACGGGCGTGGCAGGCGGCGCGCAGACAGCCAAACCGGCACAGGTGGCAGCAGAGACGAAAGCCCAGCCAAAGGAGACAACTGGCGAGACTGAGGCGGTTGTCCGCGCGATGTCCAAGTCGATCTACGATAATATCGCGATTTCCCGTGTGACCAATTATGTCAATGTTCGCGCACAGGCGAGCACAGGCAGCGAGGTAGTCGGAAAGATTTACAATAACTGTGCGGCGACAATTCTGGATACGGTGGACGGCGAGGGCGGCAAATGGTACCATATCCAGTCGGGTTCCGTGACCGGTTATATTAAAGCACAGTATTTTGTGACCGGCGAGGAGGCGTCCAAGATTGCCAGGGAAGTCGGCACAACCTACGCGAAGGTTACAAATACCTCTACGCTTCGCCTGAGAGAGACGCCGAGCTTAGAGGGCAAGACGCTGGATCTTCTTTCTGCCGATGCAGAGTATGAGGTGATCGGAGAAGAGGGCGATTTTGCCAAGATTTCCGTCGATAATGATCTGGTCGGATATGTGTATAAAGATTATATTACGACACAGGTAGACTTTAAGCAGGCAGTTTCCGTAGCTGAGGAACAGCAGCAGAAAGCGGAAGAAGAAAAACTGAAACAGGAAGCGAATGCGGCGATCGAGAACCTGGAACAGGTAAAGAAGAAAGCCGAGGAAGAGTCGAGGGCAGCGGAAACCACGGCAGCGGCGAAGGAAACCACGGCAGCTGCCAAAGAGACGACCAAAGCATCGGAGACTTCCTACAGCGGAACAATAGAGGCGAATCCGAGCGAAAGCAAGGCAGCTGAGACGAAAGCGGCAGCCAAGGAGACGACAAAGGCAGCTGAGACGAAAGCGCCGACTACCGCGGCAGCGACGAAAGCGACCACTGCAAGCGGCGTTGGACCGGGCGGTGGACCAGGCACAGGCGGTACGTCCTCTTCTGGAAATGAAGTAACAAATGCTACCCGTTCTGCGGTTGTGGCATATGCAAAGCAGTTCCTTGGAAATCCGTATGTATACGGCGGAACCAGTCTGACAAACGGCGCGGACTGTTCCGGATTTACAATGAGTGTATTTGCACATTTCGGTATTTCAACCGGACGAAGCTCGAGAGATCAGGCGGCAAAGGGCAAGGAGGTTGCGGTCAGCGCAGTACAGCCGGGCGATCTGCTTTTTTATGCGAGCGGCAATTATATCAATCACGTAGCACTTTACATAGGCAATGGACAGGTTATCCACGCAAGTACGGCAAAGAGCGGCATCAAGATTTCGCCGTCCAACTACCGAACACCGTGTAAGGCAGTTTCATTCTTAAATTAGTAAACGCAGATAAAGGAGTATATCGGTTCTTACGGAGCGATTTCATATCCGTAGGGCGCGGTGGGAATACCGCAAAATTACGTTGCCAGCGGGGCAGAAGATTTCTGATCGGTGAGACAAGCAATTTTGCGGTATTTTTTCATTTTCATAGGAAAATGTGTGCACTCGCGCGAAGCAGAAACATGTCGCAAGCGACCGCGCTCGGCGCAAGAATGTGCCAAGGCACATTCTTTTTCATAAAAAAGGAGAAAAATCATGGCAGAATTAAGAGAACTTTCTGTAAACCAGTTTGTAGAAGAAACTGCTTCGAAGGCGTCTGTACCGGGCGGCGGAAGCGTGTCGGCGATGGTGGGGGCGCTGGGTGCGGCATTGATGGAAATGGTGGCAAATCTGACGATCGGAAAGGAAAAATATGCCGGGGTGCAGGCGGAAATGCAGGCGCTGGCAGCTGAGGGCGCTGCGCTGCATGAGGAGCTGCTGGCAGGGATCAAAAAGGACAGCGAATCGTTCAATGGATATATGAGAGCGCTGAAGCTTCCGAAGGAGACGGAGGAGGAGAAAAAAATCCGCACTGCCGCCCTGCAGCAGGGGTTAAAAGAGGCGACCGAAGCGCCGCTTGCGATTGCGGAGTCAGCGGCAAAGATTTTTCCGATGGCGGAAGCGGTCGTAAAGAGGGGCAATAAAGGTGCCGTTTCCGACGGTCTGATTGCGGCGATGTTAGCCCGGACAGCGGTTGTGGGTGCGCTCTTTAATGTGAAGATCAATCTGGCATCGATCAAGGACGAAAGTTATGTATCCGAACTTGAGAAAAGAGTAGAAAAACTGGAATCGGATGCAATTTTTTGTGAAAAATCAATTTTGTGTCTTTCCAAATTGTCAGACACAGTATATAATAGATAACATTCACAGCCTTTCCGGGAAATTCACAGGGGGGGGGATCTTCTTTACAGAAGATAAAGCAGATAACATTCACTGTGTGAAAACTTCCGGAACAGGCAAAACCGCAAAAACAGGGAGGTACAGGAGTAATGATGACAGATATTGAGATTGCACAGGCAGCGAATCCACTGAAAATCGGTGAGATTGCACAGGCGGCAGGCGTAGACGAGAAGTATCTGGAGCAGTATGGAAATTATAAGGCAAAGGTTGACTACAATCTTCTGAAAGAGACCGAGGGCAAGGATGGAAAACTGATTCTGGTGACCGCGATCAACCCGACTCCAGCCGGAGAAGGAAAGACCACGACCACGGTCGGTCTGGCAGACGGATTGAAACGTCTTGGCAAAAAGGTAACCGTAGCGCTTCGTGAGCCGTCGTTGGGACCGGTCTTTGGTGTCAAAGGTGGTGCAGCTGGCGGCGGATATGCACAGGTCATTCCAATGGAGGATATCAACCTCCATTTTACCGGTGATTTCCACGCGATCGGCGCAGCAAACAACCTGCTGGCAGCGATGCTGGACAATCATATCTATCAGGGCAATGCACTCCGCATCGATCCGAAGCGCATTACCTGGAAGCGTGTTGTCGATATGAATGACCGTCAGCTTCGCAACATCGTAGATGGTCTGGGACGCCGCGTGGATGGCGTGACCCGTGAGGACGGATATGACATCACGGTTGCCAGCGAGATCATGGCAGTTCTGTGCCTGGCACGCAATATTACGGATCTGAAAGAACGCCTTTCCAAGATTATTGTAGGTTATACCTATGACGAGGAACCGGTCACTGCCGGTGATCTGAAAGCAGCGGGCGCGATGACGGCTCTTTTAAAGGATGCCCTGAAACCAAACCTGGTACAGACCTTAGAGCATACACCGGCATTTATCCACGGCGGTCCGTTCGCGAACATCGCGCATGGATGTAACTCCGTCATTGCGACAAAGATGGCATTAAAGCTGGGTGATTACACGATCACAGAGGCTGGCTTCGGCGCTGACCTGGGTGCGGAGAAATTCCTGGATATCAAGTGCCGGATGGCAGAGCTGAAACCGTCGGCGGTCGTTGTAGTAGCGACGGTACGTGCCCTGAAGCATCACGGCGGCGTGGCGAAGGCTGACTTAAACGCAGAGAATCTGGAAGCACTGGAGAAGGGACTTCCGAACCTGATGCAGCATGTAGAAAATATTACCAAGGTATATGGACTTCCGTGTGTCGTAGCGATCAACCGCTTCCCAATGGATACCGAGGCAGAATTAAAGCTGATCGAGGACAAGTGCCATGAGGTCGGTGTCAATGTAGCTCTGTCCGAGGTATGGGCGAAAGGCGGAGAAGGCGGCGAGGAGCTGGCAAAAGAAGTCATCCGCCTGTGCGAGACTGAGAGCGAGTTCCACTACTGCTACGAGACCGATACAACGATCGAGGAGAAACTGGATGCGATCGTGAAGAAGATCTACCACGGCGATGGCGTTGTACTCACGGATGCAGCAAAGAAGCAGGCAAAACGACTGACTGAGCTTGGATTTGGTAACTATCCGATCTGTATGGCGAAGACGCAGTATAGCTTTTCGGACAATGCGAAGCTGCTTGGCGCACCGAAGAACTTTACGGTAACTGTCCGCAACCTGAAAGTATCCGCGGGTGCAGGCTTCATCGTAGCGCTGACCGGCGACATCATGACGATGCCAGGACTTCCGAAGGTGCCGGCGGCAGAGAAGATCGATGTCGATGAGAATGGACGGATCACGGGTCTGTTCTAAGAAAAGAAATAGGATATGAATGGAACTTAACACAACGCAAAAAGGGGAACTGCCACATGGCAGCTCCCCTTTTTGCTAGGAAACTTGTCTACTTATAGTACGAAGCGATGAATTAAAATTCTGGTTCGATCAATCCGTAGGTGTTGCCTTTACGTTTGTAAACAACATTGACCTGCTCGGTCTCGGAATTCAGGAATACATAGAAACTATGTCCTAAGAGTTCCATCTGTACACAAGCCTCTTCCGGATCCATCGGCTTCATAGCGAATTTCTTTACTTTGACGATATCTACTTCGTCGTTGGAATCATATTCTTCGTTTATGAAGAGGTCAGAGAATGCAACGGCTGCCTGTTTCTTGTCTACGATTTTATTCTTATATTTTTTGAGCTGACGCTCGATGATTTCTTCTACCAAATCAATCGATACATACATATCGTTGCTTTCCTGTTCTGCACGGATGATGGTGCCTTTGACAGGGATGGTAACCTCGATCTTCTGACGATCTTTCTCAACCGTAAGTGTGATATTCACTTCCGTGTCCTGATTGAAGTATCGCTCTAACTTTCCGATCTTCTCCTCTACAGCTGCTTTTAACCCCGGGGTAACATTGATATTTCTTCCAGTAATCTTATAACGCATAATCATCGCTCCTTTTTATTGGGATGGCTATAGTATACCACTTTTGGATGTTAAATTCAACCTTTTTCGCAAAATTGTCAACACAATTAATTGAAAAACAGGTCGAAATACTGTGTCGTTTGATTTTTCATGAATTGCTGTTGTTTTATAAGGGATTTGCGCGCGGTTTGTGCGGCGGACAATGAAATATGAAAAAAGAGTCTTGCAGGATAGGGCAGAATGGGTGTGTTTTTGCAACAGAAAAAGGTCGAAAAAGCTAGAAAAAACGGGGGTTTGGAGGCAATGCAAGGGTTCTTCATTTGTCAATAGATCTGCTTGTATTTTTGGAAGAAATATGCAAGTTTATGAGATCTGAACAAAAAAGAAATCAAAATGCGCCGGGGAAAATGGGGGCTTCGTGAACAGACGGAAATTGTGGATAATGTGGATAAGTCGGTGCAAAACTCCATTTTCCCTAAAAAAGGGAAAAAATGGGTGTGCAAAACTTATCCACAAAACTGGGGACAAAATGTGGATAATGTGGACAACAAGAAAGTCGAACATATATTTTGTGCAACTTGTCTGGTTTACCATAAAGTTGGCGGGCTGGCAGAAGAAAAAACGTTTTACCTGGATAGGCAGGGAGGCGGCGTTTTACAGCAGGTTCCTTTGTTCGTGTATGGAGGGTCTTGTTTTATGGCTGGGATTTTCCGGGTACGGCAGGTTCGGCTTATCTTAGCCGGGCGCGTGCGCAGAATAAATGTAAAAAAATCATGAAATCATTGAATAAAATCCCTGTTAGTGTTAGAATAAATAAGATTGTATAACTATACCTATATGATCTTTTCGATCTAAAACACATCATACATTGAGCTATAAAAACGAAAAAAGAACGAGAAAGCAAGAAATAGGAGAGAAAAGCATGAATCTGATAGAGAAAGTGTTTGGTACCCACAGCGAACGCGAGCTGAAGCTGATCCGCCCGATTGTGGATAAGATTTTAGGTATGCGCGAGCAGATGGTTGCCTTATCGGATGACGAACTGCGCGACAATACGCGCAAGTTCAAAGAGCGCCTTGCAAACGGCGAGACGCTGGACGACCTCCTGCCGGAGGCATTTGCAACCGTGCGTGAGGCGGCGAGACGGGTATTAAATATGGAGCATTACCCGGTTCAGCTGATCGGTGGTATCGTCCTGCATCAGGGACGTATCGCAGAGATGCGTACTGGTGAAGGTAAAACCCTGGTTTCCACCGCACCGGCGTACTTAAATGCGCTGGCTGGAAAGGGCGTATTTATCGTTACCGTCAATGACTACCTGGCAAAACGAGATGCAGAGTGGATGGGCGAGGTTCACAGATTCCTCGGTCTGACTGTCGGCGTGGTTTTAAATTCAATGAATTCCGACGAGCGCCGGGAAGCTTACAACTGTGATATTACCTACGTTACCAACAATGAGCTTGGTTTCGATTACCTGCGTGACAACATGGCGATCTACAAAGAGCAGATGGTTATGCGGAATCTGGACTATGCGATCATCGATGAGGTCGATTCCGTCCTGATCGATGAGGCGAGAACCCCGCTTATCATTTCCGGACAGAGCGGCAAGTCCACGAAGCTCTATGAGGTGTGCGATATTCTGGCACGTCAGTTGGAAAAGGGCGAGGAATCAGCAGAATTTTCCAAGATGGCAGCCATCATGGGCGAGGAGATCGAGGAGACTGGCGATTTCGTAGTCAATGAGAAAGATAAAGTAGTCAACCTGACCGAGGCTGGTGTGAAGAAGGTTGAAGATTTCTTCCACATCGAGAACCTGGCGGATCCGGAGAACCTGGAGATCCAGCACAACATCATCCTGGCACTGCGTGCCAACTACCTGATGTTCCGCGATAAGGACTACGTGGTAAAAGATGACGAGGTTCTGATCGTCGATGAGTTTACCGGACGTATCATGCCGGGACGCCGTTATTCCGATGGTCTCCATCAGGCGATTGAGGCGAAGGAGCACGTACATGTGCGCCGTGAGAGCCGCACGCTGGCAACCATTACCTTCCAGAACTTCTTCAACAAGTTCAACAAGAAGGCTGGTATGACCGGTACGGCACAGACCGAGGAGAAGGAGTTCCGTAACATTTACCAGATGGACGTTATCTCCATCCCGACGAACCGCCCGGTACAGCGTATTGATTACGAGGATGCGGTTTATAAGACGAAAAAAGAGAAATTCCATGCGGTTGTCGAGGAAGTGGCAGCAGCCCATGAAAAGGGACAGCCGGTTCTGGTTGGTACCATTACGATCGAGACTTCCGAGCTTTTGAGCAAGATGCTGACAAGACGCGGCATTCCGCATAAGGTATTAAATGCAAAGTTCCATGAGCTGGAGGCTGAGATCGTAGCAGATGCAGGTATCCACGGTGCCGTTACGATCGCGACTAATATGGCAGGTCGTGGTACGGATATTAAGCTGGATGAGATTTCCAGAGAACTGGGAGGCTTAAAGATTATCGGTACAGAGCGTCATGAGTCCAGACGTATTGATAACCAGCTGCGCGGTCGTGCCGGACGTCAGGGCGATCCGGGTGAATCACGTTTCTACCTGTCCCTGGAGGATGACCTGATGCGTCTCTTTGGTTCAGAGCGTCTGATGAATATGTTCAACGCGATGGGCGTACCGGAGAATGAGCAGATCGAGCACAAGATGCTTTCCAAGGCGATTGAGAAAGCACAGATGAAGATTGAGACCAACAACTACGGTATCCGCGAGAACCTGTTAAAATACGACGAGGTTATGAACGAGCAGCGTGAGGCAATCTACGCAGAGCGCCGCCGTGTACTGGATGGCGAGAATATGCGTTCCGTTATCATGAAGATGATCACGGATATCGTAGAAAACGCCGTAGATATGTCCATCTCTGATGAGCAGGAACCGGCTGAGTGGGATCTGTCCGAGTTAAATTCCCTGCTGCTTCCGGTTATCCCGTTAGAGCCGATTCAGCTGACGGAAGACCAGCAGCATATGAAGAAAAATGAGCTGAAACATATGCTCAAAGAGGCGGCAACGAAGCTTTATGAGACACGCGAGGCAGAGTTTACAAGCGCGGAACAGGTACGCGAGATGGAGCGCGTGATCCTTCTGAAAGTGGTTGATGCAAAGTGGATGGCTCATATCGACGATATGGATCAGCTGCGCGAAGGCATCGGTCTGCAGGCATATGGTCAGAGAGACCCGCTGGTTGAGTATAAGATGAGCGGCTATGAGATGTTCGACAGCATGACGGCAGCGATCCGTGAGGATACCGTCCGTATTCTGTTCCACATCCGTGCAGAGCAGAAGGTCGAGCGTGAACCGGCTGCCAAGGTAACGGGAACCAACCGTGACGACAGCACCGTGCAGGCACCGAAGAAGCGTGAGGAGAAGAAGATTTACCCGAACGATCCGTGCCCATGCGGTTCCGGCAAGAAGTACAAACAGTGCTGTGGACGGAAGCTGTACGCGAAGAATTAATAGATGAAAGAAGGCAGGCTGCCGTGATTTTGCAGCAGTCTGTGCAGAAAATTCCCGAAACTATGGCGAAATACCTGGTTCCGGGAATTTTTCCAAATATAAAAAAGAGTTACGGTCTATATGTGTGTGATCCGTAACAAAATATAACTGAAAGAATGCTGAACCGTTGAGGAAAATGGCAGCAGATAGATGAGAATGGAGAAGGTGAGAGCATGGTTGAATTAGATCAGTTTAAGTATACATTATCAACCTACGATGAGACGCTGAAAGAGGTCAAGGATTCCCTGGATCTGGAAAATAAGGAGCGCCGCATCACGGAGCTTGACAAATCAATGGAAGAACCGGGCTTCTGGGATGATCCGGAGCGCTCGACCAAGACGGTCCGTGAGGCGAAAAATCTCAAAGATACCGTGGATGGCTACAAGCACCTTGAACAGCAGTATGAGGATATCCAGGTCATGATCGAGATGGGCTATGAGGAAAATGACCCGGCGATGATTCCGGAGATTCAGGAGATGTTAGATGAGTTCGTCAAAGAGCTGGAAGAACTCCGCACAAAGACACTCCTGTCCGGCGAGTACGACGGCTGCAACGCGATCCTCAAGCTGAACGCGGGCGCGGGTGGTACCGAGGCGATGGACTGGTGCAGTATGCTGTATCGTATGTACCAGCGCTGGGCGGACAAAAAGGGCTTTACGACCGAGGTGCTTGATTTCCTGGATGGCGACGAGGCGGGACTTAAGTCCATCACACTGCAGGTCAACGGCGAAAATGCCTATGGCTACCTGAAATCGGAGAAAGGCGTCCATCGTCTGGTCCGTATTTCCCCGTTCAACACGGCTGGCAAGCGTCAGACCTCGTTCGTCTCCTGTGATGTCATGCCGGATATTGAAGAAGATCTGGATGTGGAGATTAATCCGGACGATCTGCGGATCGATACCTATCGCTCGAGTGGTGCCGGTGGACAGCATATCAACAAGACGTCCTCCGCGATCCGTATCACGCATCTGCCGACTGGTATCGTCGTACAGTGCCAGAATGAGCGTTCCCAGTTCCAGAACAAGGACAAGGCGATGCAGATGTTAAAGGCAAAGCTGTACCTGCTCAAACAACAGGAGAATGCCGAGAAGTTGTCCGACATCCGCGGCGATGTCAAGGACATCAACTTCGGAAACCAGATCCGTTCCTACGTTATGCAGCCGTACACGCTCGTCAAGGATCACCGGACGAACGCTGAAAATGGCAATGTGAACGCGGTGATGGATGGAGATATTGATCTGTTTATCAGTGCGTATTTAAAGTGGATCAGCCTGAAAAACCAGAAGACAGAAGAGGCGTAAAAGAAGATAAATCAGCCTGGATTGGCGGCACAAAAGTTTGACAGAGAAGAAAACACTCTGTCGAGTGCCGTCAGTTCAGGCTGTTTTTTTACAGATACAATTCGATTATTATGAAAAAAATAGATTGCAGAGTGTCAATAAATGTGATAATATCTTCCTGGTAAACACAAATGTATTTCTGGTGCGTACATAAGCGGAGATGGAATGGAAGAAAAGACAAAGTATTATCTGTTAAAGCAGAAAGCAGTGCCGGAAGTCCTTTTGAAGGTGGCGGAAGCGAAGAAGCTCATTGCGTCGGAAAAGGCGATGACGATTCAGGAGGCGACCGACCAGCTTGGGATCAGCCGGAGTTCCTTTTATAAGTATAAGGACGATATTTTTCCATTTTACGACAACGCCAAGGGCAAAACGATTACCATGGTGCTGCAGATGGATGATGAACAGGGACTTTTATCGGATCTTCTTCATATCGTAGCGATTTACAAGGCGAATATTCTGACGATTCATCAGAGTATTCCGGTCAACAATGTGGCGACGCTGACACTCAGCGTGGAAGTCCGCCCGGATACCGGAAATATATCGCATATGGTCGAAGAGATGGAAGAAAATTCGGGAGTACACAACGTAAAAATTATAGCCAGGGAGTAAAGATTATGATTCAGGTAGCAGTGATGGGCTATGGAACAATTGGTTCCGGAGTCGTAGAAGTATTAGAAATCAACAAAGACAAAATCACAGAAAAAACCGGCAAAGAGATTGCAGTAAAATATATTCTGGATCTGCGTGAATTTCCGGGTGATCCGCACGAAGCGCAGATTGTTCATGATTTTGAGATCATTGAAAAAGACGAAGAAGTAGAGATTGTTGTGGAGGCGATGGGCGGCGTCAATCCGGCATACAAGTTTGCAAAAGCGTGCCTGTTAGCCGGTAAGCACGTTGTGACTTCCAACAAGGCACTTGTAGCGGCACACGGCACCGAGCTTCTGGCGATTGCACGCGAGAAGAACTTAAACTTCCTCTTCGAAGCCAGCGTAGGCGGCGGCATCCCGCTTCTGCGTCCGCTGACCCAGTCTCTTGCAGGCGAGAAGATCGAGGAAATCAGCGGTATCTTAAACGGTACAACCAACTACATCCTTACCAAGATGGCAAGAGAAGGTCAGACCTTTGAGGAAGCCTTGAAGAAAGCGCAGGAACTCGGATATGCAGAGCGCAACCCGGAGGCAGACGTAGAAGGCTACGATACCTGCCGCAAGATCACGATTCTTACCTCACTGGCAACTGGAAAAGAAGTAAATTACGAAGATGTGCCGACCGAGGGCATCACAAAGATTACCGATACCGATTTCAAATATGCGGCAAAGCTGGGAACCTCGATTAAACTGTTTGGAACCAGCCGCATGGAAGGCAATAAAGCCAGTGTCTATGTATGCCCGATGATGATCGGACCGGATCATCCGCTTTTTGCAGTCAATGACGTATACAATGCAGTCATGGTTCGCGGCAATACACTTGGAACCGTCATGTTCTACGGCAGCGGCGCCGGAAAACTCCCGACCGCCAGTGCAGTCGTCAGCGACATCGTAGAGATCGCCGGACACATGGAAGACAACATCCCGACCGGCTGGACCGACGAAAAACAGCCAGTTGCACCGATGGGCGAAGTAACCTTCAGCTACTTCCTCCGACTGGCAGGCAAATCAGCCGACAAACTTGCCGATGTGCGTGCAGCCTTCGGTGAGGCAGAAACCATCGAACTCCCGGAGATGGACGAATTTGCGGTCGTAACCGGAGAAATGACCGAAGCACGCTTCCGGAAACTGGCAGCGGCATTCGAGGAAGATATCCGCCAGACAATTCGCTATACAAAATAGGATATAAAGTAAAAAGCACGCCAAAGTCATTCATGACGCGGTGTGCTTTTTAACGCAAGAAATACACAGAAAAAGGTCCCCTTGCCAATCATTTTATTGTAACGGACCAATCAAACTCTCATACAACTCCATTGCCTGATCAAAAAACGGCGCATATTGCGGATCCGTAATCATATGGTACACCTGGATCAGGCAGAAAAACTCAACTACTCCAAAGATGGTAGACATAACTCCCAGTATCAGCCCGACCACTGCGCTGCCGCGCCGCGGCTGTCCTTCCTCCTTGGAGAGGACAAACAGTACATTCGCCGACATTCCGAGCAGAATCGCGGCGGAAAAACTCAAAAACAGGGAGAAAAATGCGAAGATGCCGCACATCATTGACATCGTAGCATAGCGGCGCGAACGATTGCGCCGGGTTTCATTTGTATCTGAATGTTCCTTCGGAGAAGGTGTTTCATCGTAATAACTCATCGTATATCTAATCCTTTCATAACTGTGAAAAAAGAAAACAGCTACATCCTTTTCTGAAAATTAGAGACAGCCGCTGAATAGGGCAAAACAAAATCTATGCCCATCTGGCGGATTGAATCCGATAAAAGTGTATCATGAATAAAGCCGCTTGTCCAGTTAGGCATTGACTTGCGAAATATGCGCTGGAATGGTATGATTAAACAGCGTATTGATATTGAAGGAGAGTTTTTGCATGGATATTATACAGGCATTGAAAGAAGAGCTTCAGATAGGGAGAAATCAGGTCGAAGCGGCGGTAAAGCTGATCGATGAGGGAAACACGATCCCGTTCATCGCGCGCTACCGCAAGGAGGCGACCGGTTCCCTGAATGATGAGGTGCTGCGCCAGCTAGATGAGCGACTGCGTTATCTTCGGAATCTGGAGGATAAAAAGGAGCAGGTGATCGGTGCGATCCGCGCCCAGGAGAAGCTGACTCCGGCGCTGGAGAAACAGATCCGCGATGCGGCGACGCTGGTTGCGGTGGAAGATCTTTATCTTCCGTACCGCCCGAAACGGCGCACCCGTGCCGGAATTGCCCGTGAGAAAGGGCTGGAACCGTTAGCAGTCTGGATTTACAAGCAGGAAGCGGGCGGCAGCCTGGAGGCGGAGGCGGCGAAGTACGTGTCGGAAGAAAAGGGTGTTGCAGATGTTTCAGAGGCAATAGACGGCGCGCGTGATATTCTGGCTGAGCAGATCAGCGAGATGGCAAAATACCGCAACTACGCACGTAAAAAGACGATGCAGGACGGTCTTTTGGAGGCATCCGCAAAGGATGAGAAGATACAGTCGGTGTACGAGATGTACTATCATTTCTCCGAACCAGTCAAAAAGCTGGCGGGACATCGTGTGCTGGCGATCAACCGCGGTGAGAAAGAGAAGATTCTGAGCGTGAAGCTTATAGCGCCGGAGGAGCAGATTGTCCGGTATATGGAGAAACAGCTGATTATCCGCCCGGATGGGGATGCGGCGCGCGTGATGGAAGAAGTGATTCTGGACAGCTACCGCCGCCTGATCGGACCGGCGATCGAGCGCGAGATCCGCGCGGGGCTGACAGAAACGGCAGAGAACGGCGCGATTCAGGTATTTGGCAAGAACCTGGAACAGCTCCTGATGCAGCCGCCGATCGCAGGATGCGTGGTGCTCGGCTGGGATCCGGCATTCCGGACGGGCTGCAAGCTGGCAGTTGTGGATGAGACGGGAAAAGTGCTCGATACGACGGTCATTTACCCGACTGCGCCGCAGAACCGCGTGGAAGAGTCGAAGGAGATCGTGAAAAAGCTGATCCGCAAGTACGGCATTTCCCTGATCTCAGTGGGGAATGGTACGGCAAGCCGAGAATCTGAGCAGATCATCGTGGAACTCTTAAAAGAAATTCCGGAGAAAGTTCAGTATGTCATCGTCAATGAGGCGGGCGCGTCGGTTTATTCGGCGAGCAAGCTGGCGACGGAGGAATTTCCGCAGTTTGACGTCGGACAGAGAAGTGCGGCATCGATCGCGAGACGCCTGCAGGATCCGCTGGCGGAGCTGGTAAAAATTGATCCGAAATCCATTGGAGTCGGTCAGTACCAGCATGATATGAACCAGAAAAATTTAAGCGAGGCGCTGCAGGGCGTGGTGGAAACGTGCGTAAATAAGGTCGGCGTGGATCTGAATACGGCATCGGCGCCGCTGCTTGCCTATATTTCCGGCATTAACAAGACGATTGCGAAAAATATCGTGGCATATCGGGAGGAGAATGGCGCATTTTCAACGCGCCGTGAGCTTTTGAAGGTGGCGAAGCTGGGACCGAAGGCGTATGAACAGTGCGCCGGATTTATGCGGATCCAGGGCGGCAAGAATCCGCTCGATGCGACGAGTGTGCACCCGGAGAGCTATAAAGCAGCGGAGGCACTTTTAAAGCAGCTTGGACATGATCCGAAGGAGATCGCGGCGGGCGGCATCCGCAATATCCGCAAGGAGATCGCGGATACGGCAAAGCTGGCAAAAGAGCTTTCGATCGGCGAGCCGACCTTACTCGATATCGTGAGCGAGTTGGAAAAACCGGCGCGCGACCCGCGTGAGGAGATGCCGAAGCCGATTCTCCGCACGGATGTGCTGGAAATGAAGGATTTGAAGCCGGGCATGATTTTAAAAGGAACCGTGCGGAATGTCATTGATTTCGGTGCGTTTGTGGATATCGGCGTGCATCAGGATGGTCTGGTTCACGTGTCCCAGATGACAGACCGCTATATCAAGCATCCGCTGGAGGCGGTCAGCGTCGGGGATATCGTGGAGGTCAAGGTGCTGGCGGTTGATGTGGCGAAGAAGCGCATTTCGCTGACGATGAAAATCCGGGAGACGAAGTAAACCACGGCAGATTCAGTCGTTGGTTATAGGATGCAGGAGCGCTGACTGAAATGGGGCGGCGGATAAGGCATAGAAAATTAGGGAGAAGATAAAATGGACTTACGTGTAAAAATACAGCCAAAAGAGATTTTTATTTATTCGATGTACAATTTCTGGGCGGGACTGCGTGGAATCGGATGCATCATACTGACGGTGCTCGTTATTATTGCAGCGGCAGCCAGCGAGGAACGTCTGGGAACGCAGGTGACGAATCTGGTGATTCTGGGAGTGATTGCCTTGACAGGCTTTCAGATTTTTGCAATCTGGAAACAGGCAGAGCGCACCGCCGGGGATGCGAAAACGGGAGCTGAGATTGTATTTCACATTGGAGACGAGGGCATCCGTGCCCGCCAGGCGAACTGCAAGGGTGAGATCAGCTGGGATAAGCTGGTAAAAGTGAAAAAGATCGCGGGAATATATGTGCTTTACCTGGGTCGAGACAAGGCGTACCTGATGCCGAAGCGCGTGTTCAGAGGTTCGGAGGAGCAGATTTTTCTCAGTATGCTTACAAGAAATCTGCCGCAGGAAAAGAGAAGAGGAATTCGAGCATGATGATAGAAACAAACAGCCCGGAAGAGACGTATGCGTTTGGAAAAAAGCTTGGAATGGAAGCGCAGGCAGGGCAGGTGTATTGTTTGAATGGTGATCTGGGCGTAGGAAAGACGGTTTTTACGCAGGGGTTTGCCGCGGGACTTGGAATTCAGGAACCGGTCAACAGCCCGACTTTCACGATCGTGCAGGAGTACGACGATGGGCGCCTGCCGCTTTACCATTTTGATGTATATCGTCTCGGCGATGTGGACGAGATGGATGAGATTGGCTATGAGGACTATTTCTACGGCGAGGGTATCTGCCTGATCGAATGGTCGGAGCGCATCCGCGAGATCCTGCCGGAACATCCGATCCAGATCACGATTGAAAAGGATCTGGAAAAGGGCTTTGATTACCGGAAAATTTCAGTAAACGAGCAGTAGCCGGCGACAGGAGGAAAGAGAAAATGAGAATTTTGGGAATCGAAAGCGCATCCCTGGTGGCATCGGTTGCTATTGTTACGGATGATGTGATCACGGCGGAATATACGGTGAATCTGAAAAAAACGCATTCGCAGACACTTCTTCCGATGATTGATGAGATTGTGAAAATGCTGGAGGTGCCGTTGGAAAGCATCGATGCAATCGCAGTATCCGGCGGTCCGGGCTCTTTTACGGGGCTTCGGATTGGCTCTGCGACAGCGAAAGGACTGGGACTGGCGCTCAAGAAGCCGCTGATCCATGTGCCGACGATGGATGCGATGGGATATTGTCTGTACGGGGCTTCGGCGCTCATCTGCCCGATGCTGGATGCGAGACGGCAGCAGGTGTACACGGGACTCTATCGGTATGAAGAGAAGTTCGAGATTGTGAAAGAACAGTACATTACGGATATCCATGCGTTGATTGCCGAGTTAAATGAGCGCGGCGAGCGCGTGATTTTCCTGGGGGACGGTGTGCCGGTCAACCGGGCGGTGATCGAGGAAGAGATGAAGGTGCCGTATTCGTTTGCACCGGCACAGGCGAGCCGTCAGCGAGCTTCGGCGGTGGCAGCGCTTGGCGCAGTGTATCTGGCAGAGGGAAAGACTGAGACGGCAGCCGAGCACAAGCCGGATTATCTGCGGAAATCGCAGGCGGAGCGCGAGCGCGAGGTCGCAGAGCGCCAGGGCGAGATGGATAAGCTGGCAGCCGGTATTGTGGTTGTGGAGAAGAAATAATGGCGGCAGGAACGGGAACGCAAAAAGAGCTTCGTGTTCAGATAATGGATTTACAGCCGGGGGATCTTCCTGCGGTCCGGGCACTGGAACTGGAATGCTTTTCGGATGCATGGTCGGAGAAGCTTTTACAGGATCTGCTGACGAGCAGCTGGGATAAAGCCTGGGTGCTGAAAGAGGATGAAACCGTCTGTGGCTACAGCAATTTCCGCGTCATTGCCGGGGAAGGCGAGCTGATGCGGATCGCGGTTCACGGCGCGAGCCGGGGGCGCGGCTATGGGCGGCTTCTGATGGAACGGCTGTTAAGGGAAGCAGAGGAAGAAAACGTCGAGGATATCACCTTGGAGGTGCGTGCATCCAATGCCCCGGCGATTGCGCTGTATGAGGCGTATGGCTTTCAGAAAGAGGCGGTTCGGAAGAATTATTACAGCGGGCCGACGGAAGATGCGCTGATTTATTGGAAAAGAAGCGGAAAAAGCATTGACAGATGAAATGGAAATGAGTATACTGTTTAACAGATAAAAGCGTAACACTTTACAGTGTTAAATTAAAAGAAAAGAACGGTAGGAGGTTCATATGCTGAGTCAGGTATCTATTTTTGCAGAGAATAAGAAAGGACGTTTACAGAATATTACATCCCTTCTTCAGAAGGAGAATATTAACATCTGGGGTTCGATCACGAATGACAGTGCGGAGTACGGTATTATCCGTATGGTTGTTTCTAATCCAGAGCACGCGGAGAAAGTGCTGGCGGAAGCTGGTTATCTCTGCCGTCTGACAGAGGTGCTTGGCGTCGAACTGGATGACGAGGTCGGAGCACTCAACCGTCTGTTAATTTCCCTCGAAGAGAGCAATATCAATGTGGATTACCTGTATCTCTCCTTCAATCGTGATTCTGGCAAGCCGGTTATGGTGCTTCACACGGACGATGTGAGGGAGGTCAGCATCTGCCTGACATCGAAGGGATATAAGGTACTGTAAGTATTTCCAGCACTTTCCGCTTAAAAACCGGTATAAAAAACAGTATAATGATGGAGAAGCTGTGGAGGACATGGCTTCTCCATTTTGCGTATATAGAAGAGAAAGGCGAGGAGAGCATGAGAAAATATGGAGAGAGCGGCATTCTTCTGTCGGTTGTCTGCAACCGGTGCGGGAAGAAGCTGGCGGTGAAAGAAGGCATTCTGCGCGAAGGAGCGGCGCATTTTGATGTGGCATGGGACTATTTTTCGGAGAAAGATGGGGAGGTGCATCATTTTGATCTGTGCGAGGAGTGCTATGATGGAGTGACGCGGGAATTTCTGATTGAGGCAGATAAGGAGGAGAGGACGGAGCTATTGTAGAGTCGTGAGGGGGACGGAGAAACGCGGGACAGGCGGTGCGCTATCTGCGTCTCTCCTGTGAATTGGATTGCTGAATTTCTGGCTTGCAACATAGTATTTCTTTATGATATTATTAAATGATATGGGAGTTAGGAGAAAAGGTGTTTTGACAGCTTTTTGCGTGACTTTTAATTAAAAAGATTTATTATGAATCATTTATTTAATAGAAAAGAGGATGCTTCATGTTAGATGTATGTTTGCTGGGAACGGGCGGGATGATGCCGCTGCCGTATCGGTGGCTGACGGCTTTGATGGTCCGCTGCTCGGGCAGCAATTTGCTGATAGACTGCGGGGAAGGCACGCAGATTGCGTTGAAAGAAAAGGGCTGGAGCCCAAAGCCGGTGGATGTGATTTGTTTTACACATTATCACGCGGATCATATCAGCGGTCTGCCGGGACTTTTGTTGACGATGGGAAATGCGGAGCGGACGGAGCCGATCACGATGATTGGACCGAAGGGACTGGAACGCGTGGTGACGGCACTGCGGACGATCGCGCCGGAATTGCCGTTTCCGCTTGAGTTTATCGAGCTGACGGAGCCGAGACAGCAGCTTCAGATTGGACCGTATGTGATCGATGCGTACCGGGTCAACCATAATGTGACCTGTTATGGGTACTCGATTTCGATTCCGAGAAAGGGACGGTTCGATGTGGAACGCGCGCGGGCGCAGGAGATTCCGCAGAAGTTCTGGAGCCGCCTGCAGAAGGGGGAGACGATCGAGGAGGAAGGCAGAACGCTGACACCGGATATGGTGCTCGGAGGTGACCGGAAGGGAATCAAGGTGGCATACTGTACCGATACGAGACCGCTTCCGGTAATTGCGGAGTACGCGAAGGATGCGGATCTGTTTATCTGTGAAGGCATGTACGGCGAGGACGGGAAAGAAGCCAAGGCGAGAGAATACAAGCATATGACATTCCAGGAGGCGGCGCACCTGGCGAAGGAGGCCCAGCCGAAGGAAATGTGGCTGACTCATTACAGCCCGTCGCTCATCCGTCCGGATGATTATATGGATAAAGTGCGTGAGATATTCCCGAGAGCGAAAGCCGCCCGCGATGGCTGGACGGCAGAGCTGGGATTTGATGAGGAGTAAGGGCGATGCAGACGGAAGAAAAGAGAGAGAATATAGAAGAAAAGAAGGACGAACGGATGGAAATGCCAGTTTCAGGAGCATTGGAACGGGGACTAGGGAAAGCTCCGGTATCGGGGGCAGAGATTTCCGTGCATGATACAGAAAACGGACACCCATCAGAAGATGTTTACATTCTTGCAATCGAGAGTTCCTGTGATGAGACGGCAGCTTCAGTCGTGAAAAACGGACGTACCGTTCTTTCCAATATCATATCTTCCCAGATCGATCTTCACACGCTGTTTGGCGGCGTTGTGCCGGAGATTGCGTCGAGAAAGCATATCGAGAAGATCAACCAGGTTATTGAAGAGGCGCTGACAGAGGCACATATGAGTCTGGAGGAGATGACGGCGATTGCAGTTACCTACGGTCCAGGGCTGGTTGGCGCGCTTTTGGTCGGTGTGGCGGAAGCCAAAGCACTCGCGTATGCGGCGAAGAAGCCGCTGGTCGGCGTACACCATATCGAGGGGCACGTATCGGCAAATTTCATCGAAAATCCGGATCTGGAACCGCCGTTCATGTGCTTGATCGTGTCAGGCGGACATACACATCTGGTGATTGTGAAAGATTATGGCGAATTTGAGATTCTGGGACGCACCCGAGACGATGCAGCAGGCGAGGCGTTTGACAAGGTGGCACGCGCGGTCGGGCTCGGTTATCCGGGCGGCCCGAAGGTCGATAAGGCGGCAAAAGAGGGAAATCCACATGCGATTGAGTTTCCACGGGCAAAAGTGGGCGACAATCCATATGATTTCAGCTTCAGCGGCTTAAAATCGGCGGTCTTAAATTATATTAACCATGCGAAAATGATGGGTGAGGAGATCAACGTGCCGGATCTGGCGGCTTCGTTCCAGAATGCGGTTGTGGAAGTATTGGTATCGCGCACGATCGAGGCGGCGAAACAGCACGGCTATAAGCGCGTGGCGATCGCCGGCGGTGTGGCATCCAACTCCGCTCTCCGGGCGGGCATGGAGAAGGCCTGTAAAGAGGCGGGCATCCAGTTCTTCCATCCGTCACCGATCTTCTGTACGGACAATGCGGCGATGATCGGCGCGGCGGCGTACTATGAATATAAGAAGGGCGCGCGTGCAGGCTGGGATCTGAATGCGGTGCCGAATTTGAAGCTGGGCGAGAGATAATACAAATTTTTTCAGGAAGAATTGTTTTGCGGTTAGTTTTTTTAAAATATTGATTTGACAAAAAGTGGAAAAAGAGTGTTTTAAGAGATCGTTCTGGCATGGAGGAGAAACGAGATGGAACATACATTGGATCAATTTGGGAAAGAGAAAATTACACCGCATCCGACCCGCACCGCCGCTATCGTTCTGGCAGCCGGGCAGGGAAAACGGATGAAAAGCAAGATTCAGAAGCAGTTTCTCCTTCTGGAGGAAAAGCCGGTCATCTGGTATGCACTTCACGCGTTTGAGGAGAGCCGGGTCGATGATGTGATTCTGGTGACCGGGGCGGATGAGATCGCGTACTGCCGGGACGAGATTGTAGGAAAATATGGATTTTCCAAGGTGCGCGCTATCGTTGCGGGCGGAAAAGAGCGCTACCATTCGGTCTACGAGGGTTTAAAGGCGCTCGGCAGCCAGCTTTCCTATGGGGAGGGGGACTGCGTCCTGATTCATGACGGGGCGCGTCCGTTTGTGGATGAGTCGATGATTGAACGTATCGTATCAGATATACGAAGTTATAGCGCAGCAGTGGCAGGCATGCCGTCAAAGGATACGGTCAAGCTGGCGGATGCGGACGGATTTGCCTCTGTGACGCCGGAACGGGCGCATGTCTGGATGATTCAGACACCGCAGGGATTTACTTACCCGCTGATCCGCGCGGCGTATGACAAGATGATGAGTCGGGAAGAGTACCAGCAGGGAGTGACGGATGATGCGATGGTGGTCGAGACGATGACCGATCACAAGGTACGCCTGACCGAAGGGTCTTACCGGAATATCAAGGTGACAACGCCGGAGGATATGGAGGTTGCGGCTGCATTTTTAAAAAATAAAAAAAGTTAATAGGTCTATTGACAACCCTTGACTTCTATGTTATAGTACTTATCGTGTTTAACTGCCGAAGACAGCAGGTGCCGAAAGGCATAAGGTTAATACGCCTGCCGAGGGAACTGATATCGTTGTATATTTCTATCCCCCTGTCCTGCGAGTGACGGAGGGATTTTATTTTACAGAAAACGTTTACCAGGCGGTTATAGAAATAAAACAGGAGGTAAACCAATCATGGCAAAAGTTGAATTAAAGCAGCCGGTTGTTGCTGAAATCGCAGAATTATTCAACGGCGCTAAGGGCGCAGTAGTAGTTGACTACCGTGGACTGACAGTTGAGCAGGACACACAGCTCCGTAAGCAGTTAAGAGAAGCTGGTGTTACTTATAAAGTATATAAGAACACCATGATTCGTTTCGCTGCTAAGGGTACCGCGTTCGAGGCTCTGGAGCCGAATCTGGAGGGTCCGACCGCTCTGGCTGTATCCAAAGAGGATGCTACAGCTCCGGCAAGAATTTTAGCTGAGTTCGCTAAAAAAGCAGACAAGCTTGAGATCAAGGGCGGCGTTGTAGAGGATACTTACTACGATGCAAAGGGCATGCAGGTTATCGCAACCATCCCGTCCAGAGAAGTTCTTCTTGGAAAACTTCTTGGAAGCATGCAGTCTCCGATCACAAACTTCGCTCGTGTTATCAAACAGATCGCAGAGCAGCAGGAGGCATAAGACCCTTACCTGCAAAGCAGGGTGTAAGGTGCGTGAGAGCCGCATAGTAAAGCAAGAGGCCGCATAAGGCCGATTTAAAATTCAATCACAGGAGGAATATTAAAATGGCAAAGTTAACAACAGCTGAGTTCATTGAGGCAATCAAAGAATTATCCGTATTAGAGTTAAACGATTTAGTAAAAGCTTGCGAGGAAGAGTTCGGTGTATCCGCAGCAGCAGGCGTTGTTGTAGCAGCAGCAGGTGCAGCTGAGGCAGCAGAAGAGAAGACTGAGTTCGACGTAGAGCTGACAGAGGTTGGCCCGAACAAAGTTAAAGTTATCAAGGTAGTTCGTGAAGCTACAGGTCTTGGTCTGAAAGAGGCTAAGGAAGTAGTTGACGGTGCTCCGAAGGTAGTTAAGGCTGGCGCTTCCAAGGAAGAGGCTGAGGACATCAAGACTAAATTAGAGGCTGAAGGCGCTAAAGTTACCTTAAAGTAATTTAAGTAATTTCGCATAGAGCTAATTGCATTACAGATGGGGAGTCTGGCGTGTGCGTGAGCGCATGCCAGGCTCTTTTTATTTCATGGGAAATTGCGTCCTATGAAATAAAAAAACGCTCCGCGAAGATGCAGACTCTTTTTTAAACGGGGGAATCAAATCAAGATGGCAGAGAAGACAAGAAATGAAACGGCAGCAGATGAGGAACTTAAAACGCTTCGGGAACGGCTTAAGGCGTGCGAACTTCTGCTGATTGGGCTTGGAAGCGAATGGGAAAAGGCGGGAGGCGCGGAGGTACAGGAGGCATACCGGGCGCTGGCATCGATGACAGAGGGGAAGGATTATTTTATCGTGACAACCGCAAAGGATGCGCGCATCTTTGAAAGCTCGTTGGATGAAGCGAAAATCACGGCGCCGTGCGGTAATGTGAACTGGCTTCAGTGTTCGAAAGGCTGTACGAAGGATATCTGGGAGCGCGGCGAGGTGGCGGATGGTATCTGCCCGCACTGTGGGGCACCGCTGACAGAAAACACAGTTCTGGCGAATCCGTATATCGAGGAAGGTTATTTGAAAAGCTGGAATCTCTACCGGGAATGGCTGGCTGGAACCTTAAACCATGCGCTTCTGATTCTCGAGCTGGGAGTGGATTTCAAGACGCCGACCGTCATCCGCTGGCCCTTTGAAAAGACGGTCTTTTTTAACCGCAAATCGCATATGTATCGGATAAACCAGAAGTTTTACCAGATTGTCGGAGATATTCAGGAGAGGACCGTATCGATTCCGCAGAATTCGGTCGGCTTTATCCGCAATTTTGCTTCCTGCGATTGAGAGTCCACTTAGTTACTGGGCACGTATGCGTGAACAGTAACGTCCACTTATCTGCGGAGGGGACATTTGGGAAGCAAAACTTGAGAAACCGCTTCGATTGTGCTAAAATGGAACCATCGTTTGACAGAAAACGACAGAAAATGACATGGACGAGAGGATAGGGCAATGGGAGCAATCAGTAATGACTGGCTGGCTCCGCTCAGCGGAGAGTTTAAAAAGCCATATTACAGAAAGTTATACGATACTGTGAAACGGGAATATGAGACGCATGTTGTATATCCGGATGCGAATGATATTTTCAATGCATTTGATTTTACCCCTCTTTCCGAGGTAAAGGTGGTTATTTTAGGTCAGGATCCCTACCATGGTCCGGGACAGGCGCATGGGCTTTGCTTTTCGGTAAAGCCGGATGTGGAAATCCCGCCGTCCCTGGTGAATATTTATCAGGAATTGCACGATGATCTCGGCTGCTACATCCCGAACAATGGCTATCTGACGAAATGGGCGAAGCAGGGAGTCATGCTGCTGAACACAGTTCTGACCGTCCGCGCACATCAGGCAAATTCCCACCGTGGAATCGGCTGGGAGAAGTTTACGGACGCTGCGATCAAGATCTTAAATGAGCAGGACCGTCCGATGGTATTTATTCTGTGGGGACGTCCGGCACAAGCGAAGAAATCGATGCTTAATAATCCGAAGCATCTGATTCTCGAAGCACCGCATCCGAGCCCGCTGTCTGCGTACCGCGGATTTTTCGGCAGCCGCCCATTCAGCAAGACCAATGAATTTTTAAAAGAGCATGGTGTTGCCCCGATCGACTGGCAGATAGAAAACGTGTAGGAAGGAGCAGACATGAGTTTTGTTGAGATTTTAAAGGTAATTGTACTGGGAATCGTGGAAGGTTTCACGGAATGGCTTCCGATCAGCAGTACCGGGCATATGATTCTGGTGGATGAGATCATCCATCTGGATGTCAGCGAGGCGTACCGGGAAGTGTTTATGGTTGTCATCCAGCTGGGTGCGATTCTGGCGGTTATGGTGCTGTATTTCAATAAATTGAATCCGTTTTCACCGCACAAATCGATGGCGCAGAAGCGCGGTACAATCCGTTTGTGGATAAAAATTATTATAGCCTGCATTCCGGCAGCGGTGATTGGGCTTCCGCTTGACCATTTCATGGATAAGCTGATGAACGGCTATGTCGTAGCAGCGATGCTGATTCTCTACGGCGTTTTGTTTATCGTACTGGAAAATCGAAACGTGCACCGTCATTTTCCGATTGAGCGCGTGACGCAGATTTCGTTCCAGACAGCGGCGCTGATCGGCTGTTTCCAGGTGCTGGCGATGATTCCGGGTACTTCCCGTTCGGGCGCGACGATTCTGGGCGCGATGCTGATCGGCTGTTCACGTCCGGCGGCGGCAGAGTTTTCATTCTTCCTTGGGATTCCGGTTATGTTCGGTGCGAGTTTTTTAAAGATTGTGAAATTTTTCATTCAGGGCGGCGGATTTTCTTTCGCGGAGTTCATTTATCTGGTTCTTGGTATGGTGGTCGCATTTGGCGTGTCCGTGTACTCGATCAAGTTCCTGATGGGATATGTCCGCAAGCATGATTTCAAGTTTTTCGGATATTATCGGATTGTGCTTGGTATCGTGGTGCTGTCCTACTTTGGTATTTCGGCGCTAGTAGGTTAAAATGTACGCTCGGAGTCTTTCCTGCACTTGCTTTTGCGGCTGGCGGAAAGATTCCGAGAGCACATTAAATAGAAAAAGAGGATTCAGACCTGACAGAAATGCGGAGGTCTGGATCCTTTTTTGCGTTCATATAATACATGGAAGCGGAAACGCAAATATAAAGGGGATGCCCTGTCACAGTTCAGGGCTGATACATCTAAAATGGTAAATCGGATCATTCAAAATAAGGGTTCCATGAGGAAAAAACTGCTCTGCCTGTGCACGGCAGTGCTGCTGGATCTGTGTTTCTTAGGAATCGTGTGCAGGCTGGCAGTGGGGATGCAGTGGGAAGATTTGGCGGAAGTGGAGCAGGCGGACCAGACGAACCAAACGGTTTCCTCCCCGGAATGCTTTTCCGGCGGGGAGCTGGCGCTGACCTTCGACGACGGACCGCACAGGGTGTACACGAAAAAGCTGCTGGACGGCTTGCGCGAGAGGGGCGTGAAAGCCTCTTTTTTTCTGGTCGGGGAAAATATTCCGGGTAATGAGGAACTGGTGCGACAGATGTCTAAAGACGGTCATCTCATCGGGGTTCACTGCATGGCACATGTGGATCTGGCGCACCAGCCGATTGAAAAGAGCGTGGAGGAGATTCGGGAGACGGCCGATTGGATCGAGGCGGTCACGGGAAAACGTCCGGAATACATACGTCCGCCGTATGGTTCATGGAGTACGGAACTTCAGGAGAGAGTGTCGATGACGCCGGTGTTCTGGGACGTCGATACGCTGGATTGGAAAAGCCGGAATACGGCGCGGATTGTGAAGCATATCTGTAAAAATGCGGCGGTTCACACGGTGGTGCTGATGCATGATGCATATCAGACTTCGGTCGATGCAGCGCTTGAAACGATTGACACATTGACGGCGGAGGGATATACTTTTGTTACAATAGAAGAATGTCTGATTGATTGAGAGGATACGATGGATTTATTTGATTATATGCGGAAAAATACGATCGAGCAGGAGGCACCGCTGGCATCCAGGCTGCGCCCGTCCACGCTTGACGAGGTGGTGGGACAGAAGCATATCATAGGAAAGGATAAGCTTTTGTACCGGGCGATCAAGGCGGATAAGCTCGGATCGCTGATTTTTTACGGACCGCCCGGAACGGGCAAAACGACGCTGGCGCGCGTGATTGCCAACACGACGAGCGCGCGTTTTGAGCAGCTCAACGCGACGGTGGCGGGGAAAAAAGATATGGAACAGGTCGTGCAGGATGCCAAGGATGCGCTGGGGATGTACGGAAAGCGCACGATCCTGTTTATCGACGAGATTCACCGCTTTAATAAGGGGCAGCAGGACTATCTTCTGCCGTTTGTTGAGGATGGTACGATTCTGCTCATTGGTGCGACGACGGAAAATCCGTATTTTGAGGTCAATGGGGCGCTGATTTCCCGATCCCGTATTTTTGAGCTGAAACCGTTGGAAAATGCGGATATCCGCGAGCTTTTAGAGCGGGCGCTCCATGACAAGGAAAAGGGTATGGGAAGCTATCGCGCGGAGGCGACGGACGAGGCGCTCGATTTTCTGGCCGATATGGCAGGCGGAGACGCGCGCGCGGCGCTCAATGCGATCGAGCTTGGTATTCTCACAACGGAACGGAGTGAAGATGGTCTGATTCACATCACACTCGATGTAGCCCAGGAGTGCATCCAGCGCCGTGCCGTGAAGTATGACAAGACGGGGGACAACCATTACGATACGATTTCAGCGTTTATCAAGAGTATGCGAGGTACCGATCCGGATGCGGCGGTTTATTATCTGGCGAAGATGCTGGATGCAGGCGAGGATATCAAATTTATTGCGCGGCGTATCATGATCTGTGCATCGGAGGATGTCGGCAATGCGGATCCGCAGGCGATTCAGGTTGCGGTCAGCGCGGCGCTGGCAGTGGAGCGGATTGGTCTGCCGGAGGCGCGGATTATCCTGTCGCAGGCGGCTACCTATGTGGCGAGCGCGCCGAAGAGCAACGCGGCGTATGTGGCGGTCGATGAGGCACAGGAGGCGGTCAGGTTAAAGGGCAACTTTACGGTGCCGTCCCATCTGCGCGACTGCCATTACAGCGGGGCGGAGAAGCTGGGGCATGGCGACGGGTACAAGTATGCACATGATTATCCGAACCATTATGTGAAGCAGCAGTACCTGCCGGATGGACTGGAGGGCAGCACATTTTACCGCCCG
The DNA here is from genome assembly GCF_934835585.1 of Clostridium sp. AF02-29. Lineage (NCBI taxonomy): Bacteria > Bacillati > Bacillota > Clostridia > Eubacteriales > Clostridiaceae > Clostridium > Clostridium sp. AF02-29. The sequence continues at coordinate 58,463 of NZ_CAKVZK010000008.1, forward strand.
TCAGAAAATGGGTATGAGAAGAAGATTGGGGAGTGGCTGCACTTCCTGAAGGGCTCTGAATGAGAAAAGCTTCTTTTCAGATGGATTTTGATTTGAGATGGAAAACAATTTTCATATGTTCCGTTACTGTTCACACACGTGTGCTCAGCAACGGGATTTTGCCGATGCTACGCATTCCAAATCGGCAAAATCTGCTGCCGGAACTGTATCGTACGGAATTTTCAGTTCAGAAAATTCCTACATGTGAACAGTTACTATGTTCCTGAATTGATATGTATGAAGAAAATGTTTACTTGAATTTTTATGAAAACCGTTTATAATAAAACCAAGGTGGCTGCAGGATACAGAGCAGTCACAGCATTAAAGGCTATGTTAAAAAGGTATGCCGGGCAGGTATCTGCCTGTCCGGTTTCGTGTAAGTACCTGGAAGACATCCACACGTTTCTTATTTCTGATTTTTGAATCCCAGAGAATATGACACAATTAAACAGGGTAAGGAGAATTATATGAGAGAAAAATTAAAGACACTCCCTCTGGTGCAGCTTCGGGAAATGGCGAAGGCACAGGGGTTAAAGGGGATCAGCACCCTGAAAAAGGCGGAGATCATAGACAGGCTGTGCGAACTTGAGAAGCCGGCGGAAGGGGGACAGAAAGAAGAAATGCCCCAGGCTTCTGTCAGTGAGCATCCGGCTGGATCGGCGGAACCGGCAGAGAGTACGGAAATGCACGTGCAGCCGCGCAGAACTGATGCAGGGCAGAATACATCGGCGCAGACGTATTCGCAGCCGCGGAGATCTGCCAACGGAGAACGGGCTGCGGGAGGGCAGAATTCCAGCTATGAGCGCCGCAGCGAAGGCGGATACCGCCGGAATGAATACGGCTCCTATACACGCCGTGAGAATAATAATACCCGTTATCAGGATAACCGCAGACGCGAGTACACGCAGCGAGAGGGGTATCAGAGAAATTCCTATGTGCCGCGTAACAATTACAATGAAGCGATGAGCGCAAGAACCGAGTATAGCCAGCCGGAACATACCGCACCGGCACCGCAGATGGCAGAAGCAGCCTCCGAGTACAGTCAGCCGGAACGTACCGCGCCGGTGCAGCAGATGGAAAGCACCCGTACCGAGGTGGAAAATGCACGCATGGAGGATCTGAAAAATGAATTTCAGGAGTTGGACAGCGGCATCGAGGCGAACGGAATCCTGGAGGTTATGCCGGATGGATTTGGATTTATCCGTTGTGAAAACTTCCTGCCGGGTGAAAATGACGTCTATGTGGCGCCGTCCCAGATCCGTCGTTTTAATCTGAAAACTGGTGATATCGTGCGCGGAAGCCGTCGTGTGAAGTCGGCAACGGAGAAATTTGCCGCATTATTATATATTAATTCGGTCAATGGATACCCGACCAGCGTGGTGGAAAAACGCCCGAATTTTGAAAATCTGACGCCAATTTTCCCAAATGAACGTCTGCACCTGGAATATCCGGGGGTTAAGACTTCCATGGCGATGCGCGTGATGGATCTGCTGTCCCCGATCGGAAAAGGACAGCGAGGCATGATCGTATCCCCGCCAAAAGCCGGAAAGACCACCCTGTTAAAGCAGGTGGCGACGACCATCACAAAGAACCATCCAGAAATGCACCTGATCATCCTTCTGATCGATGAGCGTCCGGAGGAGGTGACAGATATCCGTGAGACGGTAACGGGAGAAAATGTCGAGGTCATCTATTCGACGTTTGACGAGCTGCCGGAGCGTCATAAACGTGTGTCGGAGATGGTAGTAGAACGGGCGAAGCGCCTTGTCGAGCACGGAAGGGACGTTATGATTCTTTTAGACAGTATCACCCGTCTGGCAAGGGCTTACAACCTGGTGGTTCCGCCGAGTGGACGAACTCTTTCAGGTGGTTTGGATCCGGCAGCGCTGCATATGCCGAAGCGCTTCTTCGGTGCGGCGAGAAATATACGCGAGGGCGGCAGCCTGACGATTCTGGCGACCGCGCTGATTGAGACGGGCAGCCGTATGGACGATGTTATTTACGAGGAATTTAAGGGAACCGGCAACATGGAGCTGGTGCTTGACCGCAAACTTTCCGAGAAGCGCATCTTCCCGGCGATCGATATCCTGCGTTCCGGTACGCGAAGAGATGATCTGCTTCTTTCGTCCGCCGAGGCGGAAGCGGTCGATATCGTCCACAAGGCGACCAACACGCAGAAACCGGAGGATACCGTCGAGCGAATCCTGGATCTGTTTGCCAAGACGAGGAACAATACGGAATTTGTGGAGATCACGCGGAAAAAGGGGTCATTTTACTAAAAATCATGTTTCACCAATAGCGCATCTGTGAGGACTTTCTTCTAGGCAGGAAAACAGGACTGTAAGAAGAAAATAGTATTGAAAAATAGATAAAATTGCTTGCTAAAAAGTACACACCATGGTATAATTATAAGGCTGTATTAACAGACGGTAGTTCTGACATCTGCGTGAGTCGTCCTTACGAGTGGAAGGAACGCTTAAATGATGGAATAGCGTGCCTGGATGTGCGGAGCTTTATATAGAGCCGTTTTAAGACGGCTTGCAACTAAAAAGCGGTCGGAAATCGCAATGAAAAATTCAGAGAGGTGAAAGAAATGAGAGAAGGAATCCATCCAGCCTATTATCAGGCAAAAGTAGTTTGCAACTGTGGTAACGAGTTCGTAACTGGTTCTACCAAGAAAGACATCCACGTAGAGGTTTGCTCCAAGTGTCATTCATTCTACACAGGCCAGCAGAAAGCAGCCGCTGCCCGCGGACGTATCGATAAGTTCAACCGCAAGTACGGCATCAACGCAGGCAAATAAGTTTGAACCATGTAAAGGTTGGGTTTTAGTGGCGACATTAAACTCAGCCTTTTTGTTTTCTTCTTTTTTTATTTTGAAAGGACAGCATGAAGTATTCAGGAATTGGCGGTCAGGCGGTAATTGAAGGCATCATGATGATGAAAGGTGAGGACTATGCAGTGGCAGTCCGCCGGCCTGACAAAGAGATAGAAGTAAAAAAAGACACATACCAGAGTATCACGAAAAAAGCGAAGATTTTACAGCTTCCGTTTGTACGCGGCGTGTTCCGGTTTGCAGATTCGATGATCATCGGTATGCGGAGTCTGACGTATTCCGCCAGCTTTTTTGAAGATGACGAGGATGCAGAGCCGGGAAAATTCGAACAGTTTTTAGACCGCGTGTTCGGCGAGAAGCTGGAGAGTGCGATCATGGCAGCTGTTCTGGTAATTTCGTTTATCCTGGCAATTGGTATTTTTATGCTCCTGCCGCTGGGGATTGCGAACCTGTTTAAGGGAGTTATCACATCGGATCATCTGATGGCAGTGCTGGAAGGTGTGATCCGGATCGCGATTTTTATTATCTATATTAAATTCGTTTCGCGGATGGAGGACATCCGGCGGACATTTATGTACCACGGGGCGGAGCACAAGTGCATCAACTGTGTGGAACACGGACATCCGCTGACGGTAAAATATGTGCGCGAGAGCTCGAAGGAGCACAAGCGCTGTGGTACCAGTTTCATATTGATTGTCATGGTGATCAGTATTCTGATGTTTATGGTGATCCGGGTCGATACGATCTGGATGCGGATTCTGAGCCGTATTATTCTGGTTCCGGTCATTGCAGGTATATCATATGAGGTATTGCAGTGCGCCGGACGGAGCAATTCGAAGTTTATGGATCTGGTGAGCCGTCCGGGTATGTGGATGCAGGGTCTGACGACGAAGGAGCCGGATGACTCGATGATTGAGGTGGCGATCGCGGCGACCGAGGCAGTTTTTGACTGGAGAGAATACCTGACGGAGAATTTCCCAGGCTGGGAAAAGCAGCTGGAAGAGTCATAAATAGAACATGGTACGACAGAGGGGATGAGTCGATGAGCGAGGAAAACGGAAGAACAGACCTGACCTGGAGAGAACTGTTGGATGAGGGCGGCGCGCGCTTAAGTGAGGCGGGTGTGCCGGACGCAGGGACGGATGCCTGGTATCTGATGGAAGCGGCGTTCGGGATTGACCGGGTGCATTATTATCTGGATCAGAACCGTCCGATCCATGCGGAACGCCTGGAAAAGGGCTATGGGCGCTATCAGGAAATGCTTCAGAAACGGGCAGAGCGCATTCCACTGCAGCAGATTCTGGGAATGCAGGATTTTATGGGAATGACATTTTCTGTCGATGAAAATGTCCTGATTCCGCGCCAGGATACGGAGACGTTAGTTGAGCGGGTTCTTCGGGATTACCCGGAAAAGGATCTGAAACTTTTGGATATGTGTACCGGATCCGGCTGTATCGCGATCAGCCTTGCCGTGCTTGGCGGCTACCAGAACGTGACGGCGGTGGATATTTCCGAGGCGGCGCTGCGCGTGGCAAAGAAAAATGCGAGACGTCTCTTTTTGATTCAGAAGGGAACTGCGCGGTCAGAATCGTTTCAGGTATCGGAGGATCCGTGGTGCATCCGCCTGAAAACGTGGCTGGCAAAGGGACCGCGCCTGCAGGCAGAGATCGAGGAACACAGCCTGACACTTTTGCAGAGCAATCTGTTTCAGGCGGTGGAGGCGGATGTCATGTACGATGTGATTGTGTCGAATCCGCCGTATATCCCATCGGCGGTGATCGACGGTCTGGAACCGGAGGTACGCGACCATGAGCCGCGGCTGGCGCTGGACGGCAGCGAGGACGGTCTGTATTTTTACCGGGTTCTGGCGCTGGAGTGCAGCAAACATCTGAACAAGGGCGGCTGCGTATATTTTGAGATAGGATATGACCAGGCGGAGGCGGTCAGCCGGATACTGACCATCGCCGGGTATCGGGAGATAGAAGTGATAAAGGATGAGCCGGGGCTGGATCGCGTGGTAAAGGCACGGTGGAACCGTTAGACGATAGAGGAGGATATCATGTTTGACAGATTGGATGATTTGCTGATCCGTTATGAAGAGCTGATGGAAGAGCTCGGCAGCCCGGAAGTGGCAAGCGATACAAATCGTTTCCGCAAGCTGATGAAGGAGCAGTCAGATCTGGCTCCGATTGTGGAGGCATATAAAGAGTATAAGAAGGCAAAACAGGACGTAGAGGACAGTCTGGCGCTTCTGGATGAGGAATCCGACGAGGAGATGCGCGAGATGGCGAAGGAAGAGTTAAATGCTGCGAAAAAGCGCATTGAAGATCTGGAGCAGGAATTAAAAATTCTGCTTCTTCCGAAGGATCCGAACGATGAAAAGAACGTTATCGTCGAGATCCGTGCAGGTGCAGGCGGCGATGAGGCGGCATTATTTGCGTCCGAACTGTACCGTATGTATGTGCGCTTTGCAGAGCGCAACCGCTGGAAAACTGAGCTTGTCAGCGTCAGTGAAAATGGAATCGGCGGCTTCAAGGAGGTCGTTTTCATGATTACCGGCCAGGGCGCTTACTCCAAGATGAAGTATGAGAGCGGTGTTCACCGCGTACAGCGTGTGCCGGAGACCGAGTCCGGCGGACGTATCCATACTTCGACCGCGACGGTTGCCGTGATGCCGGAGGCAGAGGATGTGGACGTTGTTATCGATGATAAAGATATCCGTATTGACGTTATGCGTGCGTCCGGAAACGGTGGACAGTGTGTCAACACGACTGACTCCGCGGTACGTCTGACCCATATTCCGACCGGTATCGTGATCTACAGCCAGACTGAGAAATCGCAGTTACAGAACAAGGAAAAGGCGTTCCGTCTTCTGCGTTCCAAGCTATATGATCTGGAGCTGGAGAAACGCCAGAACGAGGAAGCGGCAGAACGCCGCAGCCAGATTGGTACCGGTGACCGTTCCGAGAAGATCCGTACCTATAACTTCCCGCAGGGACGTGTGACCGAGCACCGCATCAAACTGACCTTGTATAAGATCGATTCGATCATGGACGGCGATCTGTATGAGATCATTGACAGCTTAATTGCAGCCGATCAGGCGGCGAAGCTGGCGAAGATGAATGAGGGCATCTAAAGAATTAGAGAAAACGGAAGGGGGATCCTATATGGAAAGAAGAGATAAAGTCAATTATTATTTGGATCTGGCGGAAATGGTTTCGCAGCGGAGTACCTGTCTGCGAAAGCACTACGGGGCAGTGATTGTGAATAACGATGAGGTTATCTCGACCGGCTATGTGGGCGCCCCGCGCGGACGGAAAAACTGTTCCGATATCGGTCGCTGCATCCGCGAGGAGCTTCATGTGCCGCGCGGCGAGCGGTACGAGTTGTGCCGCAGTGTCCATGCCGAGGCCAATGCCCTGATCAGTGCCTCCAGAGAGCGCATGATCGGCGCGTCGCTGTATCTGACCGGTGTCGATGCGAGAACCGGCGGGTATGTGGAAAAATCGAGCTGCTGTTCGATGTGCAAGCGCATGGTAATCAATGCCGGAATTGAACATGTCTATATCCGTGATACGAAAAATGAGTACCGAAAAGTCGATGTAGAAGATTGGATCCGCGAAGATGAATCGCTGGAAGGAAAATTTGGGTACTAAGAAGCGCACAGGAGACGGCGCTGCCCGCTGGGCACGCCGCATCTTCTGTGCTTTTTTGATCGTGATTGGATGTCTGGTTCTGGCGGATGGTGTGGGGGATGCGGTTAGAAGGGCGGAAAACAGAGATTCACAATCTGAAGGAAATGTAGAGCAGAATTTATCTGGAAAATCTGATTCAGATGCGTCAGAGCCGATATGGCAGCCAGATTTCGCAGCCTTAAAATGTCAGAATGCCGACGTCATCGCCTGGATTCGCATTCCCGGTACTCACATCGACGAACCGATTGTCCAGACAACCGACAATGAATCGTACCGCAGCATCGGGCTGGATGGAAAACCAGATCCAGCCGGGACTGTCTTTCTGGACTGCGAGAGTGCACCGGATGCATCGGATTTTCATTCGATTTTTTACGGGCATCATATGAAGGACGGAAGCCGGTTTTCCGAGCTGATCCGCCTGAAAGACGAAGATTTCTTCCAGAAGCATCGGACGGCTTATCTCTATTTCCCAGATGGGAAAAGGCGGACACTCCGTCTGATTGCAGCGCTCACTGCGGGCAGTCAGGGGGAACGGCGTAGGACGGAATTTGCGGATCGGTCGGAGATGCATCCTTATATAGAAGAAATGACGGAGGGATGCCGGTTTCGCGAACTGCCAGACGAGGAGGTTTCCCACTTGTATTCCTTTGTGACGTGCAGTTATGAATTTGCGGATGCGCGGACGATTGTGTATGCAGTGGATGAATGATGCTTATGGATTGTACATTACTGTTCACGCATACGTGCCCAGTAACGGAATTTGCCGTGGCTCCGCATTTAAATACGGCAAATTCCTGCTGCCACCACGTTTTCTTACGGCACTTTCGGTTCCAAAAGTGCCTACCCGTGAACAGTTACGATTGTACAATGCAAGAAAGAAGTGTAAAGCAAATAAATTTGCAAGCAGCAGGCAAATGTGGTATATTACTTATAGTGATGAGATCTGCCTTTTTTTAGAAAAGAGGCGTGAAAATAAAACATATGAGGAGAACAAGATATGAAGGGTATCGTTTTAGCAGGCGGTTCAGGCACACGCCTTTACCCGCTGACACGCGTAACTTCCAAACAGCTGCTTCCGATTTATGACAAACCGATGATTTACTATCCGATCTCCGTTCTGATGAACGCGGGAATCCGGGATATTCTGATTATTTCGACACCGGATGACACACCGCGTTTTAAGGAATTGTTGGGCGATGGACATCAGTTTGGTTTACATTTAAGCTATGCCGTGCAGCCAAGTCCGGATGGACTGGCACAGGCATTTATCATCGGCGAGGAGTTCATCGGGGATGATTCCGTAGCGATGATTCTGGGGGACAATATTTTCCAGGGTCAGGGACTTGTGAAACGCCTGCGTGCTGCCTCTGCCAAGAAAGAGGGCGCGACTGTATTCGGCTACTATGTCGATGATCCGGAGCGCTTCGGTATCGTAGAATTTGACGACCAGGGCAAGGCGATCTCCATCGAGGAGAAGCCGGAGAAACCGAAGTCCAATTACTGTGTAACGGGTCTGTATTTCTATGACAACCGGGTAGTAGAGTATGCGAAACAGTTAAAACCGTCTGCCAGAGGCGAGCTTGAGATCACCGATTTGAACCGCATCTATCTGGAAAATGGCGATCTGGATGTCATTCTTCTGGGACAGGGCTTTACCTGGCTCGATACCGGTACACATGAGTCCTTAGTTGAGGCAACCAATTTCGTTAAGACAGTAGAGACCCACCAGCACCGCAAGATCGCGTGCCTGGAGGAGATTGCGTACTTAAACGGCTGGATCAGCAAGGAAGAAGTGCTGGAGGCATACGAGGTATACAAGAAAAACCAGTATGGCAAATATCTGAAAGACGTACTGGATGGGAAATATGTTGATAAAATACATCAGAATTAAAAGGAGTTAAAACAATGAAGATTATCGTGACAGGCGGAGCCGGATTCATCGGCGGAAACTTCGTACATCATATGGTAAATAAATACCCGGAGTATCAGATCATCAATCTGGATCTTCTGACCTATGCGGGCAACTTAGAGACACTGAAACCGGTAGAGGATAAGCCGAATTACAAGTTTGTACACGGCGATATCGCAGACCGCGACTTTGTGTTTAAACTCTTCGAGGAAGAAAAGCCGGACATCGTAGTAAACTTTGCAGCGGAGAGCCACGTAGACCGTTCCATCACGGACCCGGAGGCATTTGTCCGTACCAATGTCATGGGAACGACCACCCTGCTGGATGCCTGCCGCACCTATGGAATTAAACGTTATCATCAGGTATCGACCGATGAGGTATACGGCGATCTGCCGTTAGACCGCCCGGATCTCTTCTTCACGGAGACAACCCCGCTTCATACCTCCAGCCCGTACTCTTCTTCCAAGGCGAGTGCGGATCTGTTTGTACTGGCATACCATAGAACTTACGGGCTTCCGGTGACAGTATCCCGCTGCTCCAATAACTACGGTCCATATCATTTCCCGGAGAAGCTGATTCCGCTGATGATCAGCCGTGCGCTGGCAGACGAGGAACTTCCGGTATACGGTGACGGCGCGAATGTCCGCGACTGGCTGCACGTATCCGATCATTGTGAGGCGATCGACCTGATTCTCCACAAGGGACGCGTCGGTGAGATTTACAACATCGGCGGACACAATGAGAGAACCAACCTGGAGGTTGTCAAAACCATCCTGAAAGCGCTGGACAAGCCGGAAAGCCTGATCCGTTACGTCAAGGATCGTCCGGGTCATGACCGCCGTTATGCGATCGATCCGACCAAGATCGAGACGGAGCTTGGCTGGAAGCCGAAATACAATTTTGACACCGGCATTCGTCAGACGATCGACTGGTATCTGAACAATCAGGACTGGTGGAAACACATTTTAAGCGGTGAGTACAGCCAGTACTTCGAAAAAATGTATGGAGATAGATTATAATGAGAGTATTAGTGACAGGCGTTAAAGGCCAGCTTGGCTATGACGTGATGAATGAGCTGAAAAAACAGGGTCTTACTGGCATCGGCGTGGATGTCGATGAGATGGATATTACCGATGCAGAGGCATGCCGCCGCGTGATCACCGAGGCAAAGCCGGATGCAGTGATCCACTGCGCTGCATATACTGCAGTAGACGCAGCGGAACAGAACATGGAACTCTGCCGTAAAGTCAATGCAGATGGAACGAGAAATATCGCGGAGGTCTGCAAAGGTCTGGACATCAAAATGATGTACATCAGCACCGATTATGTATTCAACGGTCAGGGCACCCGCCCGTGGGAGCCGGATGACCACCGGGAACCGCTCAACGCCTACGGTCAGTCGAAGTATGAGGGCGAGCTGGCAGTCGAGGAGCTGGTAAAGAAGTTTTTCATCGTCCGTATCGCGTGGGTATTTGGCGTGAACGGCAAGAACTTCATCAAGACGATGCTGCGCGTTGGCAAAGAGCGCGGGGCAGTCAGTGTTGTGGATGATCAGATCGGTTCCCCGACTTACACATACGATCTGGCGCGTCTGCTGGTTGATATGATTCAGAGTGACAAATATGGTCGTTACCATGCGACGAATGAGGGACTTTGCAGCTGGTATGAATTTGCAGTTGAGATCTTTAAGCAGGCGGGCATGGACGTCAAGGTGACGCCGGTCAGCACTGCTGAGTATACAGCTGCTTATCCGGGTCAGGCAAAACGCCCGATGAACAGCCGGATCAGCAAAGAAAAACTTTCGGACAACGGATTTGAGCGCCTTCCGTCCTGGCAGGATGCGGTAGGTCGCTATCTGAAAGAAATTCAGTAAAAAATGTGCAATCAGACATAGAAAGCAGCAGCGGCAGAAAGTGTGAAGCGCCGTTGGCTGCAGGATTTTCTTCAGGTTGGAATCAAAATCGTAGAAGGTCATGTATGTTAGTGGGGTATTTCCATAAATGTACATGACCTTTGGACTCTGTATTTGATGATGTAGGAGGAACTCTCAAAATGGGTAAATATTTTGGAACAGACGGATTCCGCGGCGAGGCAAATGTGACGCTGACCGTGGAGGACGCCTATAAAGTAGGTCGTTTCTTGGGCTGGTACTATGGACAGAAGACGAAAGCAGATCGCTGCCGGGTCGTGATCGGCAAGGATACGAGACGCAGCAGCTATATGTTTGAGTATTCGCTGGTATCGGGACTGACCGCTTCCGGCGCAGATGTCTATCTGCTTCACGTGACAACCACTCCGAGTGTATCGTATGTTGTACGCACCGAGGAGTTTGACTGCGGTATCATGATCTCCGCAAGCCACAATCCATACTATGACAACGGAATCAAGGTCATCAACGGACGCGGCGAGAAACTGGAGGAGGAGACGATCGAGAAGATTGAGTCGTATCTGGATGGCGAGATGGGCGAGATTCCATTTGCCAAGCGCGATGCGATCGGACGCACCGTTGACTATGCGGCGGGACGCAACCGCTATATCGGTTATCTGATTTCCCTGGCAACACGGTCTTTCAAAAATATGCGGGTAGGTCTTGACTGTGCAAACGGAAGCGCTTCCGCGATTGCGAAAAACGTATTCGATGCACTGGGCGCGGAGACACACGTCATCAATAACACGCCGGATGGTCTGAATATCAATACAAATTGCGGTTCCACCCACATCGGGGGACTGCAGAAATATGTGGTTGAAAATCATCTGGACGTTGGATTCGCTTATGATGGAGATGCGGACCGCTGCCTGGCAGTGGATAGTGAGGGCAAGCTGGTGGATGGCGACAAGATCCTCTATGTATGTGGAAAATACATGAAAGAACAGGGCACGCTGGTCAACAATACGGTTGTCACCACGGTTATGTCGAACTTCGGTCTTTATAAGGCATTTGAGCGCGAGGGCATTTCCTATGAGAAGACGGCGGTTGGTGATAAGTATGTCTATGAAAATATGTCCCAGAACGGTCACTGCCTGGGAGGCGAGCAGTCGGGCCATATCATTTTCAGCAAGCACGCGACGACCGGAGATGGCATTTTAACATCATTAAAGCTGATGGAAGTGATTCTGGAGAAGAAAGAGACACTTGCAAAGCTGGCTGATGAGGTGCAGATTTATCCTCAGGTTCTGAAAAATGTCAGAGTCAAGGATAAAGAGGCGGCGCAGGCAGACCGCGACGTGCAGGCGGAGGTTCAGAAGGTATCGGATGCGTTGGGCGATACCGGTCGAATCTTAGTTCGTCCGAGTGGTACGGAGCCGCTGATCCGCGTGATGGTCGAGGCACCGACGGATGAAATCTGCGGAAAATATGTAGCACAGGTTGTAGAAATGATAGAAAAAAAGGGACTGGCAGAGTAAGACATGAGAGAGCAGCTGACAGAAAGTGATGTAAAGAAGATTCAGGAAGAGATCGACCATCGGAAGCTGGTGGTCCGCAAAGAGGCGATCGAGGCGGTCAAGGAGGCGCGCGCACAGGGTGACTTGAGCGAAAACTTCGAATATTATGCTGCTAAGAAGGATAAGAACCGGAATGAAAGCCGTATTCGCTATCTGGAAAATATGCTGAAGCATGCTAAGATCGTATCGGAAGAATCCCGCCCGGATGAGGTCGGAATGAATGATACGGTTACCCTGTATTTTGAGGATGACGACGAGGAAGAAGTATACCGTCTGGTAACGAGCATCCGGGGCAATTCCCTGGAAAACCGGATCAGCATCGAGTCGCCGCTCGGAAAAGCGATCGAAGGACACCATGTGGGTGACCAGGTGGAAGTGAAGGTCAACGATAAGAGCAGCTATGTGGTGGAGATCCGGAAGATCGAGAAAACGGGAGAAGAGGATTCGGATCGGATTCGTAGTTATTAGTTGCAATACAAAGGAGAGTTTTGATTACTATGAAATTTGAAGAATTATGTGATGCGCGTTATTCGCTGCGTAAATTTGATAGCCGCCCGGTTGAAGCGGAAAAATTACAGAAAGTGCTGGAGGCAGGACGCAAAGCCCCGACGGCACATAACTTACAGCCACAGCGCTTTTTCGTGATGCAGAGTGAGGAGGCTCTGGCGAAAGCGGATGCATGTACGGCGTGTCATTTTCATTCGCCGGTTGTGATTGTAGCAGCCTATGATCCAGAGATTTCCTGGAAAAGGGAAGAGGACGGGAAAAACCATGGAGAGATCGATGTGACATTGGCGGTTTCCCAGATGATGCTGCAGGCAGCAGAACTGGGACTGGGAACAACGTATGTTGGTATGTTTAATCCAGAAAAATTGCTGGAGCAGTTCCCAGAGATGAAGGGCTTACAGCCGACGGCCTATCTGCCGCTTGGATATCCGGCAGAGACAGCTCATCCGTCCAGGCTGCATGCAGATCGCAAGCCGCTAGAAGAGCTGGCAGTATTTCTGTAAAATATAGACAATCCGTAACTGTTCAGTACCTTCACAGTCACGCGCAAAAATCCATTAAAAATTGCCTGCGGCAATGGGATTTTTGCCTGCTGGCCCATGTTTTCGTACGGTCAGCGCAGTAAATGCGCAGACCTACTGAACAGTTACGACAATCCTTTATTTACCATAATCCTTAATTGATACAGTCTGTTTCCTGAAAAGCTGGGAGGCAGAAACGCCGCAAGCGACCGCGCTCGGCGCGAGAATGTGCCAGGGCACCTTCTTTTTTATGGACTCTATGTCAATAATTGGTGTGGGACTCGTTAGAATCCCGTCCTATTACGGACTTTAGAGTCTTTTTTTATTTCATAGGAAATTGCGTCCTATGAAACAAAAAACGCTCCGCGAGGATGCGCACTCGCGCGAAGCAGAAACATGTCGCAAGCGACCGCGCTCGGCGCGAGAATGTGCCAAGGCACATTCTTTTTTATGCTGATTCCAACATATGGGGAAGTATCATTACTGTTCACGCATACGTGCCCAGTAACGAAGCATCCACAGAATATGTAACGATATATCTTGCAATCCATGTGCATTTAAAAGTATAATAAAAAAATATGAAGAGAAGCATGAAACGATGTAAGATGAGAAAAGGAAATGGTATGTTATTAAGAGAATATTTAAAAGAATGGACCAAAGAAGACTTATTAAACGAAGCAAGAAGCTACGAGTTAAAGAACTGTTCCCGGCTTAAAAAGGATGACCTGATTGACCGAATTGTAGAATATTTAACGACGGAAGAGGCACTCCGGGGCAGACTTTCATGCCTGACGAAAGAGCAGATGGTGCTTTTTTGCAAAGCCTGTACCGAGCCACAGAAAATTTCTGCAGAAGAGATTATGGATGGAATGCAGTTATATAAATACGTACTTGGAAGTTTTGAGGAAGTGAGTGACTGCTTTACTGTCTTTGAAGAGATTGCACAGGGTTTTGGCGGGATTGACGATGAGGCATTCCGGGCGGTTCAGAACAAAAAAGGCTGGCTGATGAAGTGTATCAGCTTCTTTATCGATTATTATGAGATTGCGCCGCTGGAAATTTTGTATGAACTGTACAAATTGAAGGTGAAAGGCACGATCGAAGAAATGATCGGGATGCTGGAGGAAATGCCGGAGGACATCACAGAATCCTGCATTTTCCCGATGGAGAAACTGGGAATGCAGGACCTGCCGAAAGAGAATCCGCTTTATTCCGAGAGGGGCTTGTATGTACATCTTCCGGTATTTGAGGGTGATGGACTCACTGCTTTGTTGAAACAGCAGCAGAATAAAAAATTCTATATTCCGTCTGCACAGCAGTTGGATGAAATCTGTCAGAAAGGGTATGAGGCAGGGGTACTGGCTTATAAGGAGCTGGAGTCCTATTTCATAAAAAAATTGGATGTGCCGTATGAGAAAGCGGCTAGATGGTGCTTTGAGACGTGGACCAGCAGTTATGAAGGAAAATCACCGGCAGAACTGATGAATAAGATTCATGAAGAAGGGGTTGTCTTCCAGAGCGAGCAGCAGATGGGCGAATTTTTAAGACTTCTCATGGATGCGTTCAACAATACGAGAACAAAAGAAAACCGCGGAAATAAACCGTGGGAATTAAGTGAGAGAGGTATGATCGGCGGTATGCCGGCGATGGTGCCGGAAATGTCCCAGCCAGCACCGGTAACCGCGAAAAAGGTGGAGAAGATTTATCCGAATGATCCGTGTCCTTGCGGATCTGGGAAGAAATATAAGAAGTGTTGTGGAAGAAATTAATACTCAGAGGTGAAATGAAAAATGCAGCAAGAGAGGAAAGAAATATCTGGCAAAGCTAATACGATCGCTGGTTTTTCCATCCCTCTGTATCTAGGCATCTTGGCGCTGGTGGTGGTCTGTATGTATATGGACTGTCTTCCGGCAGGCTTGGTCGGCGGCATGATTGCGCTGATGGTGCTGGGCGAGGGACTCAATTTTTTAGGAAATCATACACCGGTTGTGAAAACGTACCTGGGCGGCTCGGTCATCTGTATTCTGGGGGCGGCGGTCATCCAGGCGCTGGGGCTGATTCCGGAGCAGACGCATGAGATCCTGGACAATTTTGTCAACAAAGAAGGATTTCTGGTCTTCTATATCTCAGCGCTGATCACAGGAAGTCTTTTCAATATCGACCGTGGGCTTCTGATCCGCGCAACGGTGAAACTGCTTCCGACAGCTGTCATATCGCTGGCAGTCGGCGTGATACTTTCAGGTCTGCTCGGTATGGTGATGGGGGATAGTTTTCTGGAAGGCATCCTGTATATCGGTATTCCGATGACGAGCGGCGGCATGACGGCGGGAGCAGTGCCTCTGTCGGCAATGTATTCGTCGGTTCTGGGGACGGACGCCGGACAGATCCTGACGCGGATCGCACCGGCGACGGTGCTGGGAAATTGCGTGGCGATCATTTTTGGCGGTTTAGCCAATAATATCGGCGAGCGAAAGCCATCCCTGACCGGAAATGGCTGCCTTGTCAATGACGGTCATGAAGTGAAGAAACAGCCTCCGATGAAACCGACCTTCGCACTCTTATGTACGGGGCTTATCATTTCAATGGCATTTTATGAACTGGGGGCGCTCTGCCATCATTTTATTTCGATTGTACCGACGTATGCGTGGATGATTGTAGCAGTTGTGATTGTGAAGGGAACGGGAATCCTTTCAGAGCGCCTGGAGGACGCGGCGAGAGAGTGGGGACAGTTCGCGATCCACAGCTGGACAGCGGCGGCGCTGACCGGAATCGGGGCGACGCTGATTGATTTAAAGACGATTTTACACACGATCACTCCGTTTTATCTGCTCAGTGTCGTGCTGATTGTCGGGGCGATCACACTGACCGCCGGACTGATCGGCATCAAGATGGGATTTTATCCGTTGGAATCATCGATCGCAGCGGGGATGTGTACGACGAACATGGGCGGTTCCGGAAATGTGGCGGTGCTCAGCAGTTCAAAACGGATGGAACTGCTTCCATTTGCACAGATTGTGACGCGTTCCTGCGGAGCACTGATGCTGACGATCGGGGGCGTGCTGATACAGCTGCTGGTGAGGTAAAAAAAGAATTGTGACTGACAGAGAAATGTGCCTGATAGAGGGAAAATAAGTGAAAACAGGGGAATAGAGAAATAGGGAAAAGCTGGGAGGTAGGTCTTATGAACATATTCATTGCGATCATGCTTGTATTTGCGGCAGCCGGGCTTTTGGATGAGATACTGGGAGGAAAGCTGGGGCTGATGCCGAACTTTGAAAAGGGGCTTGCCACGATGGGCGGTCTGGCGATGTCCACGGTCGGATTTTATGCGATCGGAGTTACATATGTGCAGACGCACGCGGAAGCGATTGCGGAGGCGGCAAAGCATATGCCATTTGATCCGGCGCTCATTCCAAGCTGCCTTCTGGCGCCGGATATGGGGGCGCTTGGCATGGCACAGAAGCTGGCGGCGACACCGGCGCTGGCGGCATTTACCGGTGCGATGGTAGCAGGCAGTCTGGGAATGACGGTCGGATATCAGCTGCCGGTCTTTCTGGCAGCTGTTCGAAAAGATGAAATAGGAGAGCTGATGCGTGGATTCATCTTCGGACTGATTGCCATACCGTCTGGTCTGGCGGTCGGAGGTCTGATGCTGGGTCTGCCTGTCCGTCAGCTCTTTTTTAATATGATCCCGGTGCTGGTGCTGTGCATGGTGCTGATTGCGGCATTTGTGCTGGTTCCGGCGCTGACGATGAAGATCATGATTTTCCTCGGAAATGCGATCCGTATTTTTAGTTTTCTCCTGTTTGGTGTGGCAGTCTTCGGAATTTTCATGCCGAAGTATGCGGTTGTCGAGAATGCCTTGATTGAGGAAATGCTTTTTATGGTACTCCGGATGGTCATCGCAGCGTGCGGCGGTCTGGTGCTGTCGCAGGTGGCCTTAAAACGTCTCCAAAAGCCGATCCAGCGTATCGGGGCAGTCCTGGGTATCAATGAGGAGGCAGTTGTCGGACTGTTCCTTTCCTTTATACAGAGCCTTGCGATGCTGCCGTTGTTTTCCAAGATGGATAAGCGCGGAAAAGTATTAAACGCCGCTTTCTCTGTTGCAGGCGCCTATGTGGTAGGCGGTCAGATGACCTTAGTAGCATCCCTGATACCGGGAAACTGGGTAATAGCCTATATGATCAGCAAGGTGCTGTCAGGCGGACTGGCAGTTGTCCTGGCGGTTATTTGTCTGAGAAGGTCAAAAATGATAACAGAGTAGAGCGGAAGTACAGTAAGGAATCGGATATTGCGATAAGAATGGGAAGATAGATAGAAAAAGAAAGAAATAAGAAAGCCCCGGCAGTTTCGCTGCCGGGGCTTTCGCCCTTTTGGGGCTATATCATTTTCATAGAAGGCATTCATATGATGCAATGAAGACTATTAGAGTTGTCAAACGGTTGCGAGCAATTAACAGCAGCCACAGCCTCCAAAGCTCTGCTCGGTTCTCTCAATGATCTCGTTCTGAAGCGGTTTATCCAGGTTACGGAAGTAGTCACTGTATCCGGCTACGCGGACGATCAGTTCTTTGTATTCCTCTGGGTTCTTCTGAGCTTCAATCAGAGTCTGGCGGTCGATAACGTTGAACTGTATATGATGTCCGTTCATAGCGAAGTAGGAACGAATCAGAGCAGCCAGGTTGTCAATACCCTTCTCGCCTGCGATAGCAGCCGGAGTAAACTTCTGGTTCAGCAGAGTACCGCCGGTCTCACAGTGATTCATCTTGGAGCAGGATTTAACAACTGCGGTCGGTCCGTTGATATCAGCGCCTTTTTCTGGGGAAATACCCTCAGACAGCGGGATATGTGCCAGACGTCCGTTCGGGCTTGCGATCATAACATCACCGAAGTATACGTGGCAGGTGGTCGGAAGCATATCTACATGATATACACCGCCTCTGGTGGTAGGTCTGCCGGTGATATAATCTTTGTACTCGTTGAATACGCTTACCATGATGTCATCTGCATAATCATCATCGTTGCCGTATTTCGGAGTCTTATTCTTAACCAGGTTCAGGATATCCTCATGACCCTTGAAGTCGTCGTTCATAGCGTCGATGAGTTCTTTCATGGTAAACTTCTGATTGTCAAATACGTTGAACTTGATAGAGGAAAGTGCATCGGAAATGGTTCCGATACCAACACCCTGGATATAGCTTGTGTTGTATCTTGCACCGCCTGCGTTGTAGTCTTTACCTTTCTTGATACAGTCATCGGTACAGATGGAAAGGAACGGAGCCGGCATCATTTCTGCGTAAATTCTCTCGATAACCAGGTTGCCGCGCATCTTAACATCAATGATGTACTCAAGCTGTGTCTTGAATGCGTTCCACAGTTCGTCATAGGATTTGAAGTCTTCTGCCTTGCCGGTGTGCGGTCCGATCTGTTTTTTGAACATTACATCGTAGCCATCATACAGAGCAAGCTGTAAGCACTTCGGGATGTTTAAGTAACCGGTCAGCCAATAAGCCTCGGTTCCCCAGGCACCTGTCTCAACACATCCGGAGCATCCAGCGTTTCTTGCATCTACCAGAGATTTGCCCTGATTTACCAGCTCCTGAATCAGCTCATCGGTATTGTAGAATGCCGGCTGGCCCCAGCCCTGACGAGCGATCTCGCAAGCTCTCTTTAAGAACTTATCCGGAGTAACCTTGGAAATCTGAACGTTGGAGTTCGGCTGGTTCTGTCTCATATCTTCCATACAGTCAAGGATTAAGTAAGAAACAGCGTTAACTGCATCAGTACCATCTTCCTTCACACCGCCGGAGTTGATGTTTGCGAAGTCTACGTATGTACCGGACTCTTTTAAGGTTACGCCAACCTTAACCGGAGCCGGAGAGTTGAACAGTTTAACCCAGAGGCACTCAAGAAGCTCAAGAGCTCTTGTATCATCCAGAGTACCTGCAGCGGTATCTTTCTCATAGAACGGAATCAGATGCTGATCCAGACGGCCCGGTGTAAATGCATCCCACGGGTTTAACTCGGTTGTAACACCAAGGTGTGTAAACCAGTACATCTGAAGTGCCTGCCAGTAGGTCTCAGGTTTGTGCTCCGGAACAACCGCACAGTTAGCTGCGATCTGCTCGAGCTCTGCTTTTCTGACCGGATCCTTCTCCTCAGCAGCTTTCTCAAGAGCCAGATCGTGATATCTCTTACCTAAGATAATGATAGCATCGCAGCAGATATCCATAGCGCGAAGCTCCTGCTCTTTGTCATAAGCTTCCGGATCATTGAAGTAGTCAAGCTCTTTGATAGCCTGCTCGATCTCTTTCTTGTAGTCGCCGTAGCCCTTGATGTAGAAGTTCTTGCCGCCGGCTGTATGACCCGGTCCACGCTGCTCCATGAACTCGGTGAACATACCAACCTCATAGCAGTCTCTCCATTCCTGGGTCATAGCTTTTAAGAGATGTTCTCTGACTGCACGGTTCTTCCAGTATGGAATAATTTCTTCTTCCTGAAGTTTCAGATCGTCTTCGGTAACGGTGAAGTTAACCAGTTTACGGTCATTCATGATGTGCATATCTTCGATAGTATGACAGCACAGCTCCGGGAATGTCGGTGAACACTGCGGGTCTTTACCCTTTTCACCAACTAACAGCTCATCATCGCCTAAGTAAAGAGTTTTCTTAGAGAAGTACTCTTTCAGAACAAGAGCTCTTAAAACCGGTACGGATACAGAACCTTCGTACTCTTTGTAAACATCGGTTTCGATTTTGGCTCTTTCCAGATCCAGATGTGGCTGGGTGGAATGGCTGAGTCTTCTCAGTCTTTTAATTCTTTCGGTACATCCGCGGTCGTTGTCTTTTAACAGACCTTCTGGTGTGTTGATTACGAATGAAGTATCAATTTTCTCTGCCATTTAAATCATCCTCCTATATTGACTTTGTTGAAGCCCTGTTCTTCGAACATGGACTTAAAGTGTTCCATAAGCTCGGACACCGGTACGCTCATCTCATCATCATGGTACTCCATGTCGAGGCTGGCGTATTTACCCTTTCCGATGTCATGATAAGGTAAAAGGTTTACCTGACGTGCGTGAATATTGTTTTCTTTCAGGAAATGGATGACACTTTCAATGTGTTCATCGGTTGCGTTGACCTGCTGGATAATCGGAAGCCGGATATAAAGACCTGCGCCTTCATCACTTAATTTCTTTAAGTTTTCTAGAATCAGTGAATTGTCAACGCCGATATACTTCTTGTGGCCTTCCGGATCCATCACTTTGATGTCGTAGAGAAAAACATCTACGTAAGGAAGAATCCGCTTCAGATTCTCATAGTCTGTGTAGCCGCTGGTGTC
Organism: Clostridium sp. AF02-29; assembly: GCF_934835585.1. NCBI lineage: Bacteria > Bacillati > Bacillota > Clostridia > Eubacteriales > Clostridiaceae > Clostridium > Clostridium sp. AF02-29. The sequence goes on from NZ_CAKVZK010000008.1 coordinate 78,754, forward strand.
GATGAAAACGCTGACACCGTTCTCGTGGAGCTTGCGACAGACCTCTTCCACATAGTCCATATGCTGGGAAGCCATAACTTCACCGCCGGAGAGTGTTACACCGCCGCCGGATTGTTCATAGAAGATTTTGTCCTTCATCGCTTCTTTGACAAGTGCATCTACCGTATATTCCTTACCGGCTAACTCCCGGGCTTCTGTGATGCACCAGTCGGTACAGACACCGCAGGCGGTACACTTGGAACGGTCAAATACAATCTTGCCGTCTACGATGGAATTGGCTCCCTGTTTACATTTTGCAACACATCGACCACAGGCGGTACATTTGTGATGATGAAAAATCAGTTCCTTATAATAATGCTGACTCTCCGGGTTGTGGCACCACATACAGCGTAAGGGACATCCCTTGAAGAAAATCGTGGTGCGGACACCATCGCCGTCGTGCGTTGAAAATTTCTGGATGTTAAATATGTAAGGAGTTTCTGCCATCCTTTCCCCCTCCTTTGCAAAAAACTAGACTGTGTTCTAGTTCTGAGTCTATAATACTACAACCGACTCAAGAATACAAGAGTAAATTGAAAAAAATGTATTAATTTAATTTTTAACAGACGAATCTGAAAAATAATCATCCGATCACGCTGAAACAAGCGGAATGCGGAATGACTATAAAAGAAAATTAATATAACATATAAGATATCATAGAAAATGAGGGCTTACAATTGGCAAAAGTGAGGATATTATGCATGAAAAGAAAGTGAAAATTGTAGAAAAGATAAAATGATTTGAATATTCATAAAACATAAAACAAAAACAAAAAATTAAGCACAGTTAAAAGAGCATCGCACAAATATGAAAAGGGGAAATCAAGATAGAAGTGAAAAAAGACTAAAAATCTAGAATAACAGTAGAAAAGAGCAGTAGAAAACAAAAGACAAAATAAATAAGAAGCTTGAAAAAATGAAAAAATTTCGCTCATGTGAAAGTTGCCCGGTTGACAAGAGGAATTTTGACATGGTATAGTAAAAATGTATAAAGATGTTTCGGGAACTATTAGAAGAGCCCGGACAGCAGAAGCCAGGAAAACTATATTTCGAGCTGAAAAACCTAACACAGTATATTGTCAGGGTTTACAGCCAATGGGTATCAGGGGAAACCCGGATGCCTCCCGCATTTGGAAAGAAATGCATTGGAAAGAGAAGTAGGACCTGCTGCTTATTAGGAAGAAAGGCAGCTGGTAAAAGGCGGCGCATCCTCTGCCAGAGTCTCGTTCCGATGAAATGTTTTTCAGAGTATTCTTAAACTAGGTAATTGCGAAACTCAAAATTGAAATATAAGAGCAGTTATCCACAATAAATG
>NZ_CAKVZK010000009.1:0-67934 GCF_934835585.1 Clostridium sp. AF02-29
ATTTTCAGGGTTTTACATACTGTTCAGTTTTCAAGGTTCTTTGTTGTTGTCTCATTGACAGCTCATTTATATTACCACAAGCAGTTATCTTTGTCAACAACTTTTTTATTTTATTTTTCGCAACTGAGCTTTCGCTCAACAGCTTGAATATCATATCATAGGCAGTTGTCGTTGTCAACTATTTTTTCTTAATTTTCAAAACATTTTCGCAAATAAGAAAACCTGTGATATTCGATTTTCCCTGCATATGCAGACCAACGTCAAAACACGTTAGAGTTAGATTTTACCATTTCAGCATTAACTTGTCAAGGGATTTTCACTTGTTTTTTCGCTGACATATTCCATACAGAATCATTGCGTATCCTTGCGGAGCGTTTATCTCAGTGGGAGTCTTCTCGACTGAGATAAAAAATTTGGCACACCTAACTCATCACTAAGTAGCGAGCATGCGGTGTGCCGTTTTTCAATATCACATTTTTTCTCTATAAGCTTTCAAATAATCCGTTTCACAACACCCATCAGGATGCTTCCAAGCATATTGTGGTCATACAGCCAGGTCAGCCAGATATTGCTTTCTATCTGGTTCAGGAAAAGTTCACCAATCGCCGTTGCCGAGAACAGTGTAATAAGCAGTGCTGCAATCCAGACGAAAAAGATCCCTTCCGCACCCCCCAGCGCGGCACCTGCCAGACGGTTCAGCCCCGATATGATCGGCAGCCGGGAGACCACATTGAGCGATACGGACAGAACACGCAGTCCGCCGAACACGGCTGCAAACAGCAGAAAAAAACTTATAATATTGATCAGGCTGTTTGCCAGATAACGGCTGACGTAGTGGGTAAAGCTGCTTACACCCAGCGCCTCGTAAACTTCGCTGTTATTATTCTCCAGAAGCGCATCCTTTAACTGTTCCGGAAGATCCATTTCTTCAATAATACTGCGCTGTACGGATGGCGGCGCCGCGTCAGCTGCCTCATTTTCCGCCTCATCGTCCTTTTGGATAAATTTCGTCACGCTGTCCTCCACCGCCTGATAGACCACCTCATTGCTGCGAAGCAGATTCGCGACAGACGGCGCACCAAAATGAACCACCCCCAGCGACAGCACCAGGGAAACGGCCGAGACTGCCAGGCGGACGAATCCGCGGTAATGCCCGTACAATACCATGGAAACCAGATAGACTGCCACCACCACGAACAGCCAGTTTTCTTTTATATAAGCACCCATTGTCTGATCGCCTCCGCTACGCCCTCTTCCCGGTTCGAAGCGGCAATCCGGTCTGCGCGTTCCTTTAAAAATGGGGCGCCATTTTCCATCGCCACGCCGATTCCTGCTGCCTCCAGCATGGGCCAGTCGTTTTCGCCGTCTCCAAATGCCATCGTCTCCTCCGCTTCAATTCCCAGATACTGACAGAGATTCCGCAGCCCGCTCCCCTTTGTGATGCCCGCCGCGTTGAGTTCCAGATTCCACGGAAGCGAGGAGGTCACCAGAACCTCCGGCATCGCTTCCAGCTTTGCCCGGACTGCCTGCTTGCTCTCCCGGTCCTTAAAATTTAAATTCATCTTCTGCACCGGGCATTTTTTCTCCCGCAGATACTCCACCATGTCAGTAACTGCCCGGCGCGTCGCCCGGATATAGGCGCATTCACGTTCCGGTATCCCGTATTCTTCCAGCTGTGCCAGCAATCGCGTCTCGCTGACGCCGCCCTCCGATACATACATATCGTAAATAACCGGATGCCGGCGCAGCACCTCAATCACCCGGATCGTCTCTTCCCAGCTCAGGCAGCTTTCCGACACCCAGGTATTTTTCCCGAAATCCCGGACGACCGCCCCATTTGTAAATATGCCATAGTGGACGCCCGGCAGGCTCAAAACCTCCTCTGGCACTGCCGGGAGCGCGCGCCCGGTCGCCGGAACAATCTCAATCCCCCGCTGCGCGCACAGTTCCATCACCTGTCTTGTTTTTTCCGACACGTGCATTTTTTCATTTAACAGTGTCCCATCTAAATCGAGGGCTATTAACCGTGTTCCCATCTTTCTCTCCCGTATCTCTTTTTACTGTCCACTACCAGAAAACGCTGCCAGGAAGCATTCCCCCGCAGCGCTCTCTTTTACTAATTAGTTTTAATTTTAAAATTTCTCGAATTGTTTTAATTAATCAAAGAAATGTTTCTCTTTCAGAATCAGAAGTCCATCCTTATCATATTTCGATGAGAACAGTCCGCTGAAGGATTTCTTCTCCGCCTTATCTGCAGCTTCCTCGATCAAATCTTCGGCACTTGTCTTGGTAAGCGGTTCTCCGTCCTCCTCCATCATCTCAGCGCGCTCGTACAGAGCCAGCATGCTCTTTCCCGAAATACTGCAGTCGATCTCCGATGCATATTTGCAGGCATACTGAACAAACTCCTCAACATCCATATCGCCGGACTTTTTGGACGGTTTCTCTTCCGGCTCATCCTCTGGATAATTGGAATACTCGTCGTCCTCGCGTTCGTCTTTATAGCTGTCTTTGTAATCGTCCTTATAATCATCACGATAGCCGCCACGCGCATAATCATCCTCCGGCTCATACTCGTCCTTCTCGTAGCGTTCTTCTTCGTCTTCATACTCCGGCTCGTCATCGCGTCTTGCCTCTTCCTGACGGCGCAGTCCTTCTCTCTGCCGCTCTGCCAGACGGCGATCTTCCTCCGCTTTACGCGCTTCTTCTGCCTCTTTGGCTGCCAGCGCCTGTGCTTCTGCCTTGGCGCGCTCTTCTTCCTCACGGCGGGCTGCTGCTTCCTGCTGTCTGCGTTTTTCCTCTGCCTCTTTTTCTGCCTGACGGCGGATCTCCGCTTCACGCTCTGCCTGGCGTTTTCTGGCTGCTTCTGCTTCCTGCTGCGCCTGCTGGCGTTTCAGCTCTTCCTCGCGCGCCTGTGCCAGCTTCGCTGCATCGTCTTTCTGGTTTTCACAGCCGATATACTGGAAACGCACTGCTAATGCCGGATATGCGCGGTGCATCTGCTCTAAACGTGCCTGCGTATCAATCAGAACAACGACCATGCCGGTTTCATCCTGTGTCATCAGTTCTTCCAGCTCTTCCACCGTCAAATCGTCCAGATCGGCTGCATGCTCGACCACCAGATCCTTGCCTGCCAGGCGCTCCGCCACCGATGCGATGCCGCGATGGGAAAGGTTTGCGCCGCTGATCTTGGCAACCGGATGCTTGATCCCCAGCTCGCGGTGAATCTTTTTCAGGGAATCAAGTGCCATCGCAAGACCGGCTGCCGGATCTTCCGCCTCGATCATCAGATGATTCGATTCCTTGATCTCCTCCTCTTCCTCTTCCGGTTCGAAATCCCAGTCTTCCACTATGGTTTCCTCTTCCTCTTCAAATTCATGAATCGGAGCTTCCTCGCTCTTTTCCTCTGCCTCTGCCGGTTCCAGGTCGCGGACATTCCTGAAAACACGTGTCTCCCCTTCGGATGCGCCCTCTTCCTCATCGTAAGGCTTGATCTTGGACACTTCTTTTGCCAGCGCTTCTTCCGCCTGTGCTTCATGAAGGCTTGCTACTACATCCTCGTCCAGCGCAGCCTTTTCTACTTTCTCGTCCGCCGGTTTTGTCTCGGCTTTCGGTTTTCCAGCCTTCTCTTCTGGCTCTGCCTGCTCTGGCTGTCCCTCCGGCTCATTCTCCGGTTCGTCGTCCAGCTCTGCCTCCGGCTCATCCGTATCCAGATACTCTCCTTCCGGTTCCGGCTTGCGGTATGTACCGTTCTTGTACTCTTCTTCCACCGCACGCAGCTTCTCTTCGTACTTCTCGCGGTTTTCTACCAGATCCATCTGATATTTCGTCAGCGGCGCATACTGAAGTTTCAGTTCCATTGCCTTGTCCACATATTTGCCAAGACCGAACATCAGCATGATCTTGTCGCAGATCCGCACACAGTCGTCCGCCTGGTTCGCCTGATGATAAAGCTCTGCCAGGTGGTACAGCCATTTCTCATCCAGCTCTTCCTGACAATATCTCTCCAGAGAATTGATCTGCTGCTCTAACGGCGCATCCTTCGCCTCCAGAATCAGGAAACGAAGCAGGTACTGGCGCGGGTCATCGCCGGACAGCTCACAGAACTCCCGGTAATATGCCTCTGCCTCCTGAATATTATTTTCACGCAATGCAAGGTCAGTCAGCTTATATAAAAGCCCCTTTCCAAGCGGCGCTCTCTCATATGCCAGCAATAAAATATCCTTGGCATCCTGATACTCTGCATTTTTCTCATAAATCTGGGAAATCATCGTAAGCAGGCTGGTGCTGCGTACACGACGCCAGTCGATGGTATCGGCGATCTTCATCGCCGTCTCGAAATCTCCCTTGTTAACCAGTTTCTTAATCTGCTCTACCTTGATGTTAAACTCGTATTTATCCATCTTATGCATCTCCTAACTTCCTGCCGCGGCAGAAGTTTTATTGTTACTGTTCACACATACGTGCCCAGTAACGTTTTATTTGCTCACCGGCTACAGCTCTGTACGCCCATCCAGCGCGCGCAGAAGCGTTACCTCATCAATATATTCCAAGTCGCCCCCGACCGGAACGCCGCTGGCGATTCGCGTCACCCGGATCCCTGTCGGCTTAATCAGCTTGCTCAAATACATCGCAGTCGTCTCGCCCTCCAGGCTTGAATTGGTTGCGATAATGACCTCACGAACCTCCTCTTTCTGCAGGCGAGTCATCAGCTCCTTGAGCCGGATGTCGCCCGGCCCGATCCCCAGCATCGGGGAGATCGCCCCATGCAGCACATGATAGACCCCGTTGTATTTTCCTGTCTTTTCATATGCCGCCAGATCGCGCGTATTTTCCACCACCATGATCGTCTCATGATCACGCCGGTCGCTGCTGCAGATCGGGCACAGTTCCTTATCAGTCAATGTGCAGCACTCCTTGCAGTAACGCACATTCTGCTTGGCTTCCAGAATCGCGCCGGACAAGTGCCTGACCTGTTCTTCCGGCATATTGATGATATGAAATGCAAGACGCTGCGCCGATTTACTTCCGATTCCGGGAAGTTTTGACAATTCTTCGATTAGCTTGCTAATCTGACTGCTGTAATAATCCATCGCTTAAAACGGGAATCCGCCTCCCAGACCGCCAAGGCCACCGGTCAACTGGGACATCATCTGGCTGCTGTCCTCTTCCGCCTGGCGGAATGCCTCGTTGGTCGCCGCCACGATCAGATCCTCTAACATCTCGATATCATCCGGATCCACTACTTCCTCAGATAGTTTCACGGAAAGAACCTCTTTTTTACCAGATACGGTCACGGTTACAGCGCCGCCGCCTGCGGATGCGCTGTACTGCTTCTCCTCCAGCTCTTTCTGCTTCTCTTCCATCTGGCGCTGCATTCTCTGCGCCTGCTTCATTAAATTATTCATATTGCCCGGCATACCGCCTGGGAAACCGCCACGTTTTGCCATGGTGTCATTCCTCTCTTTCACTTCTTTTTATTTATATTCAGACTGGCTGCCGATTGCAGCCGGTTCTATATATCATATAAACCCACTAATATCATTTATCTGCATTTAATCATAGCTTCTTGCATTACAAAACAAGGCTCATCTTTGGCAAGCTCCACTACACTGAATCATCCTCTTCGACAATCACATCGGTATGGATTGCATTCTTTAAATCCTCATCACTGACATAAACCGTTCTTTGCGGCACAGCAGATGATTCTAAACGGACTTTAAATTGCAGAGTCTTTTTGTATTTTTCTTGCACTACTTCCTGCAAATTCTTAAGCTCAGGCTCCCGATTGATAATTCCAAACGTATTTTCATCTGTACACACAATGCAAAGGCAGCCTTCGCCCGCCGGTTCTACACTTGTCTTGGGAAGACTGAGTCTAATCGAACCCACAAGCTGGCTCAGGGACGCAATCCGTCCCCATTCTTTCCGCATCAGCATCAGATCTTCGTACTGTGCCGGCGGAAGGGATACCGTCTTCGGCTCAGGCGGCGTTTCCACCACAGCCGTTTTGGAGGATGCCGCCTGCCCCGCTGCCGGTGCAAGGGACGCCAGTTTCTGTAGATTGTCCGGCATTTCCTGCATTTTCTGCTCTAATAGCGTAATCCGCTGTAAAATGGAATCAAGATTCTGTTCCATCGACGGCGTCGTCAGCTTGATAAAGGCAATCTCCACCAGAATCCGCTTCTGCGACGCGTAGCGCAGCTGCCCGGAAAGTTCCGAGAAAATACGGATGTAACGCATCAGCGTTTCCGTATCAACGCCTGCCGCCTCTTCCTTTAAAACTGCCAGATTTTCCTCCGACATATCGAGCATATCGCCCGGTTCGTCGGTCGTCTTGGCAATCAGGAGATTTCGCATATACCAGACGAAATCGTTGACGAGCTGCGAAAGATCGCGCCCCTGGATGATCATTTCCTCAATCTCACGGATGCACGCCTTCGTATCACTTGCAAGCACCGCCTGAAACAGCTTGCTGAACACGCGGTTATCGACCGCGCCCAACACCTCGAGCACATTGTCATACGTCAGCTTTTCCCCGAAATGGAACGCCACGCACTGATCGAGAAGACTTAACGCATCTCGCATCGAGCCATCCGCCGCACGTGCCACATACCTAAGTGCCCGATCGTCTACATCGATCTGCTCCGCCTGCGTCAGCTCCGCCAGCCGTCCCGCGATGGTATCGATCGAGATCCGCTTGAAATCATATCTCTGGCACCGGGACAGGATCGTGATCGGGATCTTGTGGACCTCCGTCGTCGCCAAGATAAATATAACGTAGGACGGCGGTTCTTCCAGCGTCTTTAAGAGCGCATTGAACGCGCCGATCGAAAGCATATGAACCTCGTCAATGATGTAGACGCGGTAGCGCCCATCCGTCGGCGGGTACTGCACCTGCTCCCGGATATCGCGGATATTTTCCACACCATTGTTGGATGCCGCATCGATCTCCACCACATTGAGGGAAGCTCCTGCCGCAATCTGGCGGCACATACTGCACTCGCCGCAGGGGCTGCCGTCCACCGGATGTTCACAGTTGACTGCCCGTGCAAAGATCTTGGCAATACTCGTCTTACCGGTTCCGCGCGTCCCGCAGAAGAGGTACGCGTGCCCGATCCGCCCGGAGTTGATCTGATTTTTCAAGGTCTTTACGATATGGTCCTGACCCCGGACCTCTTCAAAGGACGTCGGACGCCATTTTCTGTACAGTGCTGTATATGACATAAACTACTACTTCCTTACTATTCGTCGCCGAAGCTGATGCCTACATCCTTAGCTTCCCGGATAATATCGCTCTTCGGATCGACCATCTTTAATTTACCGGCAATGTCCGCGAGCGGAATTTTTTCAATCTTATTGTTGTTTAAAGCGACCATATAGCCGTATTCTTTGCGGCGGATCATCTCTGCTGCCTCCGCGCCGAGGCGCGTCGCAATCACGCGGTCATACGGGCACGGCTCGCCTCCGCGCTGCATATGCCCCGGAACCGTCACACGGATCTCCTGCCCCGTCCGCTCGGAAATCTGGGCGCCCAGCTCGTAAGCGACCGACGGATAAACCGGTCCATTTTTCTTTTTTTCTTTTAATTCTTTCTTGGTCAGGGCTGCATTTTCCTTGGAAATCGCGCCCTCTGCGACCGCCAGAATCGTGAAATTCTTGCCATTTTTAGTACGGCTGCGGATCGCATTTACCACCACATCAATATCATACGGGATCTCCGGCAGGAGAATGATGTCAGCTCCGCCCGCGATGCCTGCATAGAGCGCCAGCCATCCCACCTTGTGCCCCATGATCTCCACGATGAAGACTCTGCCATGAGACGCCGCCGTCGTATGAATACAGTCGATGGCATTGGTCGCTACATCAACCGCACTATGAAATCCAAACGTAAGATCGCTGCCCCAGAGATCGTTGTCTATGGTCTTCGGAAGAGAAACGATATTGAGTCCTTCCTCCCGCAGCAGATTTGCCGTCTTCTGGCTGCCGTTGCCGCCTAAAATGACGAGGCATTCCAGTTTCAGCTTGTAATAGGTGTGTTTCATCGCTTCCACTTTATCCAGACCGTTCTCGTCCGGCGTCCGCATCAGCTTGAAAGGCTGTCTGGAAGTTCCCAGAATCGTACCTCCGCGTGTCAGAATCCCGGAAAAATCCGACTGTTTCATAATCCGGTAGTCTGCATACATAAGACCTTTATAGCCGTCTTCAAATCCAACTATCTCTATGTCATCGAACATCTTGTACAGCGATTTTGCCACGCCTCGCATCGTCGCATTTAAGCTCTGGCAGTCGCCGCCGCTGGTTAACATACCGATTCTTCTCATGAGCGTTTTCCCTTTCTTCATAACCGTCCAGTACCTTCACAGTTACCCTTATTCTAAGTTTCCAACAACCCCCATATCAGGATAAACTACACCCATTTTGTAATTATAATACAATCATATCCCGCGGGCAAGAAAAAATTCCTTACAAATATCATAGACATAAAAATACCGGGATACGCGCTTTTAATCTGCTCCGGCACGGTATTCCTACCCCTTGGCAAATCAAATTCCACATATCCCGGCTATATTCACACACCTGCAAAAATGCTTGTTTCTGTATCTATTATTTTCTATTTTTTATTTCATAGGAAGCAATTTCCTATGAAATAAAAAAATCCGCACGCCCGGCTTCGAACGTATGCCATGGACGTTACCCTGACAGTTAACTCGGTCCAGGCTGCCTTGCGGCACACAGAAGCTTCTGCTTAGTGCTGCTGCATTCCTGCCCTGACACGGTTCACAGATTTCTGTTGCGCAAGACCCAGACTTCAACGCCACTTTTCAGGGGCAGCCCCACAGTAAAAACGCCCTCGGTCGGACAACACCCCTGCTATAGCGGATTGCAGGTACAGGGCACCGCTAACTCCCCGGCTGTGCGGAAACTTTATGACTTGATCTTATATGACGGAATGACTTGCAGACCGTCAGCCTGTTTAGTATACATGGCAGCCGCCGTTTTGTCAAGCCGGAGCTTGACTAACAAGCATTGTATAAAAATACACAAGAATACATTTTATTGTTTTTTTATCATTTTTTATCCCAGAATCTTGCAACAGAAGAAAGAAATCATTATAATAGGTATAAATCTAGCGACTGCAAAAAGTCAAACAGTTACTAAATCATAAAATTCTGTAAGATTGGAGCAACGATTATGGAAAAGAAAAATATCGACTGGAGCAACATCGGTTTCGGCTATATGCCAACGGATTACCGCTATGTTTCCATGTACCAGAATGGTTCCTGGGACGAAGGCGTCCTTACCTCCGACCCGAATATTACCTTGAATGAATGTGCCTGTGTTCTGCAGTATGCACAGACTTGCTTCGAGGGTCTGAAAGCGTATACGACCGAGGACGGCCATATCGTTACGTTCCGTCCTGACTTAAACGGCGAGCGTATGGAGAATTCCGCAAAAGGTCTTGAAATGCCGCCATTCCCGAAGGAGCGCTTCGTAGACGCCATCACAAAAGTAGTAGAAGCCAACGCAGCATTCGTACCGCCGTATGGTTCCGGTGCAACCCTGTACATCCGCCCGTATATGTTCGGTTATGATTCCATTATCGGCGTTAAACCGGCAAACATCTATCAGTTCCGCGTATTCTGTACACCGGTTGGCCCGTACTTCAAGGGCGGCGCTAAACCGATCACCATCCGCGTCAGCGATTTCGACCGTGCAGCACCTCACGGAACCGGTCACATCAAAGCCGGATTAAACTATGCGATGAGCCTGCATGCGATCGTCGATGCTCATAAGAACGGTTTCGATGAGAACATCTACCTGGATCCGCAGACACGTACCAAGATCGAGGAGACCGGCGGCGCAAACGTTATCTTTATCACCAAAGACGGCAAGCTGGTAACTCCGAAGTCCAACAGCATCCTTCCGTCTATCACACGCCGTTCTATCCTGCAGGTTGCAAGAGATTACCTTGGCATGGAGACCGAAGAGCGTGAAGTATACTTAGACGAAGTAAAAGATTTCGCAGAGTGCGGCCTGTGCGGTACCGCAGCTGTTATCTCCCCGGTTGGCAAGATCGTTGACCACGGCAAGGAAATCTGCTTCCCGGCAGGTATGGAGAAGATGGGTCCGGTTACCCAGAAACTCTACGAGACACTGACCGGCATCCAGATGGGTCACATCAAAGCTCCGGAGGGCTGGATCCACGTAATCAAATAAGGACTGTATTTTTCGGTTTGAATGGGAAATATGGAATGCAAAAAGCTGGTGGAAATCATTCACCAGCTTTTTCTTCTTTCTTCTTTTTTCTCTTTTCACGCAATTCTTTGAAAAATTCTTTCAACATCATCGAACATTCCTCGCCCAAAAGTCCTTCTTCTGTCTCCACCTGATGATTGAATCCTTTTTCATCCAGAAGATTCAGTACCGAACCGGCGCAGCCGGCTTTCGGGTTCATGGAACCGATGTAAACTTTCGGAATCCGCGCCTGCACGATCGCCCCTGCGCACATCGGGCACGGTTCCAGCGTCACGTACAGCTCGCATTCTTCCAGGCGCCAGTCGCCCATGCGCTTGCACGCTTTTTTGATTGCCGCGATCTCCGCATGTGCCAGCGCGCTATGATCGACCATCCGGCGGTTGTAACCCCTGCCGATGATTTTGTCCTCATACACGATCACGCAGCCGATCGGCACTTCTCCGAGCGCCCAGGCTTTCTTCGCCTCGCGGATCGCCGCTTTCATATATTTCTCTTCCCGTGTCAATTTTGCTGCCACTGTTTTTTCCTCCGTTCAAATTCATCCGCTTCCAACAACAGACATCCTTATCCCAGTTTCCCGACAAGTTTGATCCGCTACCAACCAAACACCTGAAAGCATTTGACCCGTGTCCATCCTACCCAGAAAAGCTATCCTTTGTCAAGAGTTCTCTAAAAGGATCGACCGGCTTTTATGTAAAATTCAAATCCGTATACCAATACCCGAACCGGCTGTCGCGCGGCGGCTGGCGGGTAGAACGGACAAAGCGGTCAAAGCCGAACATCGCCGCCATATATTTTTCATTGTTTCCATAATGTCCCGGCACGCCCAGAATGTAGCGCCCCCGTTCGCCAGATTTCCCCAGCCTCGCCAGAATCAGATATCGGTAGTTGTAGTAACCGTGCAGAAGAAAGCTGTTATTTCCATACACCCAGTTTTCCCGCGGCAGAAGCCCGATATCCTGCGGTTTGATTACCAGAATCTCGCAGCCGTCGGAGCATTCGAAGGCGGTTACTTTGGGATAGGCAGCACGCAGACGGTTCCAGAGGGACTCGGCGGGATCTTCTTTGGGAGATTCCTTGGAAGAATCTGGTTGCGATTGTTTTTGATTTTGAGAGTCTGACTGAAATGCCTCTTGATGGTCTGGTGGAGAATCTGGAAGCGCCTCTTTCCGGACTTCCCGGGTGGATTCTTGAGAATCTTTCCGCCGCGCCTCTGTCTGCGCTTCCTGATAGGATTCCTGAAAACTTTCCTTCGGTGTCTCCGTTTGCACTTCTTGAGTGGATTCCTGAAAACTTTCTTGCGGTGTTTCCGTTTGCGCTTCCTGAACAACTTCTGCCTCTTGATGATCGGATGTTTCTGAGATATCTGGAACCGCTTCCATGGTTTCCGTGTCCTCGAAAATCTCCAGGTTTGAATCCTCCAGCTTTTCTGGCTGGGGCTGGCTGATTCCGAAGTCCGTTTCGTTTATATTCACAGCTTCATTCTTCTCTGTCTCCGTGGATGTGTCCTGACTCTCCATTTCTCCCGACCGGGTAAGTTCTGACGCCTCATCCAATTTTTCTTTCCCTACAGACGCGCTGTTCACTTCCCCAGATACATTCTCTGCCAGTTTCCGCGTTGCCTCTTCCTTCTCCGCTTCCTGCTCCCGCACTTTCTCAGCAGTCACATCCGCCAGATCAACCTCTGCCGCATGCGCGACGGCATCTTCCCAGATCGTCGTATAGGCACGCCATGCGCTGTCCGTCTCATGAAGAGTCAGACCACAGCACTCTTCCATATTGCAGCCGCTTCCTTCAATATTTTCACAATTGACGACGGCACGGAACTCCCCATTTCCGCCACGGACAAACAGGGTGCCAATACGGATCTCCTCCTGCCCTGCCAGAAGGTATACGCCGATCGGGCTGCCGCCCGCAAAGACACGGCGGACGCTGACCTGAATCCGGCAGGAAGTTCCCCGCGTCTCCAATTTCGCAAATCCCGTATTTTTCCCTTTGATTCCGCCCTCGTATGCATAGATATATGATATTAACCGATGATATGCAGACATGTTTTCACTCCTTTGCTTTGTATTATATGCAAAAGAAGCGCCGGTTTATGACAGGATTTCTATATCCTGATATAAACCAACGCTGCAAATACGTCCGTATAACGCAAAATCGGGAACAGTTAAAAACTGTTCCCGATACTGCCGGCGACCGGAATCGAACCGGTACGAAGTTTAACCCTCGCAGGATTTTAAGTCCTGTGCGTCTGCCAGTTCCGCCACGCCGGCATCATGATTACTCATGACTGGCACAAAGCCAAATGGATGGAGGTGGATTCGAACCACCGAAGCGAGACGCAACAGATTTACAGTCTGCCCCCTTTGGCCACTCGGGAACCCATCCAAAATTGCTCTGACAGTTGAAGATTATAGCATGGCCGTCTCAAAAAAGCAAGTGTTTTTATATATTTTATTTAATATTTTTATTTCCATTTTTTCCTGCTTTTGATTCTTCTCGCTCAACTGCCAGAAATCATATATCTTGTCGAAGCCGCATTTCCTACAATGCCGTATCATTTCCCGTCAAAACGATACTTCCGACCGGTGGGATTTTCACCTCGATATAGCCGTCCTTTACCTCATGTTCAACCTGTCCGGCGTTGTAACCGTCCTCATAGGTCATCATTTCCCGGCGCAGGACCGCCCCGTCGCGCGCCCCGATCTGCCAGACCGGAATCTTGAGCGTCAGCCAGTCATCACCTGTATTGACCGCCGTCACGCCGCAGCACGCGCCGCCAGCTCTCTGAGCACTCTGAAAACGTCCATAGGCAATATAGCCATCTCCCGCCGCCAGCGCTTTCAGGGAACCATTTCTAAATGCCGGACAGCGTTTCCGGATGCCGCTCATGTAGCGGTGGAACTCGATCAGCTCCAGGTTTTCCCCGCCCCACGGGTACGTCCGGCGGCTGTCCGGATCGGTCCATCCACAGACGCCCGCTTCATCACCGTAATAGATCGTCGGCGCGCCCGGCCAGGTCATCTGCATGACAACACCCTGGCGGAAAATGCCATAGCTGATCCCTTCCTCCGCTGCTTTTGCACCTGCCGACGCAAGGCGTCCCACCCGGCGGTTTGTCCGCGTCATAAAGCGGGAGTGATCGTGGTTGGACAGCTCGTTCATCGCACACTGCACGGAAGCCGTCGGCATTTCACTCATATGGTAGCGCATCGCCTCAAAAAAGGCGCATCCATCCCCAAACAGCGCCGGATTTTCTTCGTCACTGTGCTTCTCCATCCCGGTCAGAAACCATGACAGCGGCTCCATAAACGCATCATAATTCATGACCGTATCCCACTGATCGCCCTTCAGCCAGTCATACGGGCTGCCGTAATGTTCCGCGATCATGACCGCCTCCGGATTTGCCTCCTTGACTGCCGCGCGGAAATCACGCCAGAACTGATGGTTCATCCCGGCACTCCGCCCCAGATCTGCCGCCACATCCAGCCGCCAGCCATCTGCTCCAAACGGCGCCGACACCCATTTTTTCGCAATTCCCAGAATGTACTGGTACAATTCCGGCGATTCCTCGTAATTGAGCTTCGGAAGCGTCGCGTGTCCCCACCAGCCGTCGTAGCTGTCATTAAACGGCCAGGCATTTTCATTGTGAAACTGGAAAAAATAGCGATACGGGCTGTCCTCCGAGACATATGCCCCCTGCGGATAGCCGCCCGCGTGCTGGTACAGAAGTTCCGCATCCAGCCATTTATTGAAAGAACCACAATGGTTGAACACACCGTCCACCAGCACCCGGATTCCCCGCTTGTGCGCTTCCTCAATCAGGCGGGCAAAAAAGGCATCGCTCGCCTCCAGGTTCTGCTCATCCGCCGTCCGCGTCATATATTTATGTGCGCGGTCATTGTCCGTATCTTCCGGGCACACCAGCCCGTCTGCGTCCTCCAGAATCACTCCATAATGCGGATCGATATGGTCGTAGTCCTGACAGTCATACTTATGGTTCGACGGTGATACAAATACCGGATTTAAGTAGATTGCTTCTATCTTGAGACTCTTTAAATAATCAAGTTTATCTAAAACACCCTGCAGATCACCGCCGTAAAACCGTCCCACATCGAGTGTACTGATCGGTTCCTTCCAGTCCGTCACCCGGGTGACCGGTTTTTTCAGATAAATATATTCATTGGTTTCCGTATCGTTTGTAGGATCGCCGTTGCAGAACCGATCCACATAGATCTGATACATCAGCGCGCCCTTGCTCCACTCCGGCACATGAAATCCCGGAATCAGGCGGAACGGGTGCGCCGCCGCATCCTCTGTCAGCCCGATCCGGTTGTAAAGACAGACGTTCTCGCCCCAGGTTACCTGAAATACATACGAAAATGTTTTCGTTCCCAGAGTCAGCGCACAGCTGTAGTAATCAAAACGGCTGTCTGACTTGTCAGCCATACCGCTACCATCTATGCCTCGATTTGTATCTGCACCGTTCCCAACGCTGCCAGCACAGCACTCCCACGAAAGCCGTTTCATCTGCCACTCCTGCAAAAGCGCCCCGGTCTCCGGGTCATATTCCAGCAGTACAACCGCATCTGCTCCATTTTTCTCTGTTCTGAAATAAAATGTAACGACTTCACCCGCATCTGCCTCCGAAGGACAACGGTAATCCTCTGTCTCGTCGCAAAATAGCGCGTCGCGATTGATCTGCTCCATCTGTTTCCCTTTCCAGCGGTTTCACCGCTTTCACAATCATGTTATTTTCTGCCCATATTTTACAGGATTTCCCAAAATTACACAAGTTATTTTCACACCCCTAATTTTAGGTAATAAAAAAGAATGTGCCTTGGCACATTCTCGCGCCGAGCGCGGTCGCTTGCGACATGTTTCTGCTTCGCGCGAGTGCGCATCCTCGCGGAGCGTTTTTTGTTTCATAGGACGTAATTTCCTATGAAATAAAAAAGGTCAGCGGGGTAGCTGACCTTTTTAGGAGAAGGTATTTCGTTTTATGGGGTGTAGCAAAAACTATATAATGTATTGGGGGGGGTTACGTCTATTATAATAGCATAGGAGCGGAAATAAGTGTGCACAAACATCGTTTTATTTCGATTTCTTTTTTGTGCAAATCAACACTCTCTCCCGAAATGTCCAGCAAAATCCGCCCGAAATTTGCATAAAAGAAGGCTTATTTCCAGACCTGTTTCATGCTTTGAACTTTTTATGCTTCTGTCACCGGAGTTTCAGCTTCCCCTGACGGCTTTTCTCCATCCTGGAACAGCGCTTCAAACTCAGCCTGACCGATCTTCTCTTTCTCCATCAGCAGGGCACAGCAGGAATGAAGGACATCCTCGTGATCGAGAATGATCTGTTTTGCCTTGGCATAGCATTCGTCGATGATGCGTTTTACCTCGCTGTCGATCTCGCTCGCCACTTCCTCGCTGTAGGTTCTCGTATGCGCCAGGTCGCGGCCAATAAAGACCTCGTTGTTGTCTCCACCGTAGTTGATCATGCCCAGTTTTTCTGACATACCGTACTCGGTTACCATCGCGCGCGCCATCGAGGTCGCCTGCTTGATATCCTGGGAGGCGCCGGTCGTGATGTCGTCAAAGATAATCTCCTCGGCGATTCGTCCGCCCAGCGAAACCATGATATTTTGAAGCATTCTGCCCTTCGTCATATGAAGCTCATCCTGCTCCGGAAGCGGCATCGTATAGCCTGCCGCACCGACACCGGTCGGAATGATCGAAACGGTGTGAACCGGTCCCACATCCGGGAGGACATGGAACAGAATCGCATGACCCGCCTCATGGTATGCGGTAATCTTCTTGTCTTTCTCGGAAATCACCTTGCTGCGCTTCTCAGCACCGATTCCCACTTTAATAAAGGCTTTCTCAATATCCGTCTGGGTCAGGAACTTACGTCCCTCTTTTGCGGTATTGATCGCCGCCTCATTCATCAGATTTTCCAGATCGGCTCCGGTAAATCCAGCGGTTGTCTGCGCGATGCGGTGTAAATCCACATCCTCGCCCAGCGGTTTTTCCTTCGTATGAACGCCGAGAATCTCCTCGCGTCCCTTGACGTCCGGTCGTCCGACTGCCACCTTTCGGTCAAATCTGCCCGGTCGCAGAATCGCCGGGTCGAGAATATCCACGCGGTTCGTCGCCGCCATGACGATGATGCCCTCATTGACTCCGAAACCATCCATCTCAACCAGGAGCTGGTTGAGCGTCTGCTCTCGCTCGTCGTGACCGCCGCCCATGCCGGTACCACGCTGTCTGGCAACCGCATCGATCTCATCGATAAAGACAATACACGGGGCATTTTTCTTGGCTTCCTCAAACAAGTCGCGGACACGAGATGCGCCGACACCGACGAACATTTCAACAAAATCCGAACCGGAAATCGAGAAGAACGGAACGCCTGCCTCACCCGCCACCGCTTTGGCAAGCAGGGTTTTACCGGTTCCTGGAGGTCCGACTAAGATCACGCCCTTCGGGATGCGCGCCCCGACGCCGGTGTATTTCTGCGGATTTTTCAGGAAATCTACGATCTCCTCCAGTTCCTCTTTCTCTTCTTCCAGACCGGCAACTTTGGTAAAGTTGACCTTGCTGGTCGATACCATCCGGGCACGGCTGCGTCCAAAATTCATCATCTTGGCATTTGCCCCGCCGCCGGAACGGGAATTGATAAACATAAACAGGAAGATCAGGACGCCTGCGGACAAAGCGATCGGCAAGATCACCGTCATAAAATAGCTATCCTGGCGGACGCTGGTGGTCGTGTACGGAACCCCCGCCTTGCGCAGCGCCATCTCTACTTCCTTCACATCCAGCACATTGAATTCCTCCCGGTCGCCGGAGGTTGTCTCAAAAACAACCTCACCGGTCGGCACCTCGCGGTTCGGGCGGATCTGTGCGCTCTCTACGGTCTTATTTTCCAGATATACCATGAACTCCGGATAGCTTAATTCCCGCTCCGTCGCCATTCCAGGGACTTTCAACGAGAAAAACATGATAACGAGCAGCATGAGGATCAGAAGCCCCACGCCTCCCATCGACTGACGTTGTTTCAACTGGCTTCCTCCTTATACTTCCACAACACCGATGTACGGCAGGTTGCGGTATTTCTGATCGTAATCCAGGCCGTAACCTACGACAAACTCATCCGGGATTGTAAAGCAGGTATATTTAACCTGAACCTGTTTTTTCACGCGGCGCTCCGGCTTGTCAAGCAGGGTGCACAGCTCGATATTTTTCGGATTTCTCTGTTTTAATACCTCGATCAGATATGCCAGGGTGCGTCCGGAATCGATAATGTCCTCCACGATGATGACATTCTTGCCCTCCAGCGGCTCGTCCAGATCCTTGATAATCTTTACCACACCGCTTGACTTGGTGTCGGAACCGTAGCTGGATACAGACATGAAATCCAGGGAAACCGGAATAGTCAGGCGTTTTGCCAGTTCGCAGGTAAAGAATACGCCGCCCTTTAAGATACAGATCAGGTGGACTTCCTTTCCCTCATAATCTTTGTTGATCTGTGCTGCCACTTCACTGATCTTCTTGTTTACTTCTTCTTCCGTTAATAATACACGAATCTTATCAGCCACTGCTTTTTCCTCCGTTAAATTCCACCTCAAGGATGGTTTTTGTCTGTTCTGTTATCTTATAATATGCGCTGATCCGGTGCCCCACTATCCACAGGATATGTTTTTCTTCCGCCAGAAGCCAGATTTCCTCCCGCTCCTGTCTCGGAATTTTCTCATCGATCATCCAGGATTTCAGCGTCTTCCGACCGCCGGACGGCAGTGTCAGGTAGTCCCCCGGCTGCCGGTGTCTCAGCGATAAGGTACCTTTTATTTTATCATAGTCAAACCATTTCGTATACTGGTTTTTCGGAAATTCATCCCCCTTTTCACAGGGGAAAGTATGCATCTGCAAAAGATTCCCATTCTGGATGCCCGGAAACAAAACCCCTTTTCTTTCCCCTGGATGACTAAGCGGGCGCACTTCAAGAAATCCATATATATTTACCGCCCGGAACCCATGCGGCAACGAAATACTCTTTCCGGTTCCCTGGTGCAGAAGTTCCCGCACCGCCTGCACATGCGTCTCCGTCACGTCCCGGAGCGGCATTTTGCTCTTTAAAAACAACCGCCGCACGATATAACCCTGCACAATCTCCGCCTGTTCTGCCAGCGCTTTGGCATCCGCTTTTCCGTCCGGTGCATGTTTTTGAAACCATTCTTCTGCCACCTCTTCCAGATAGGCATCTGCCTGCCGGATGCGTCTGCCCGCCTGGTCGATATGACGGACTGCCTGTGCATTCAGGCGCTCTTCTACCGCCGGAAGCAGTTCATTCCGAAGCCAGTTGCGGCTGTATTCACTCTCCTGGTTCGTCGAGTCCTCGACCCAGTCCTGTCCCTGCTGCCGCAGCCAGGTCTGAATCTCGCTCCGCTGCGCCCAGAGAAGAGGACGGATGATGCGCCCCCGCACCGGAGCAATGCCGGAAAGCCCGGTCAGACCGCTTCCGCGGAACAGGTTAAAAAGAACCGTTTCCGCGTTATCATCCGCATGGTGGGCAGTGGCGATATGAACCTGCCGAATCTCTTCCTCCCACGCCCGCGCCGTCTCCTCATACAGGCGGTACCGTGCCAGTCGTCCCGCCTCCTCGACGGAACATTTCCGGTCAAGCGCCTCTTTTGCCGCATCGATACGGAACTCATAAAAAGGAATTTCCAGCCGTTCACACAGCATCCGTGAAAATGCCGCGTCCCGATCCGCCTCCGCGCCGCGCAGCCCGTGATGGACATGGAGCGCCCGCAGGGAAATCTGAAACGTCTCCCGCAGCTTCCAGAGTACCAGCAAAAGACCGACGGAATCCGCTCCCCCGGATAAACCGACCAGAACGCCATCCCCCGGCCTGGTCATATGATTTTGTTTCATATAAATTTCTGTTTGTTTCTGCATTCTTTTATATTTCTTTTTATCCCTCTTAAAAATAAATCCACTCGTAACTGTTCAGTACCTTCACAGTATAACGGATCTCCCCTTATTTCTCAACCTGCCAGATTCTACCGTTTATCCACGTTCCAGCACCGTCCCGACCAACACTGTGCAGTCATCCACCACACCCCCGTCCGAAAGCCCGGACGCAAACGCCAGGATCTGTTCTGCCAGTTCCTGCGGGTTGCCGCCGGAAAGGTTTGATACAAATTCCATGAACGTCTCTTCCTTGTGTTCCCCCGGCATCGCTTCGAGAATGCCGTCGCTTATCATAATAATTTTCTCGCCGTCCCACATTTTCCGCGACATCAGAACCGGCTCCGCGTTCTGTACAATTCCCATCGGCAGTCCGCCTGCTTCCAGAAACTCAACACCCTCACGCCCCAGAATAAAGGTCGGTACCGCGCCCAGCTTCATCGCTTCCAGCACACCTGTCCCCAGATCGATACAACATAGATCGATTGTTGCCGGATTCTGCTCCGTGCCCGCCAGCAAAAGCACCGTATTTACCAATTTGAGCGCCGATCGTGCCGAAAATCCCGTCTCCAGCAGGCGCTGGGTCAGCTCAATGACCTTCTCGCTGTCCTCGCTGGCGCTTCTGCCGCTTCCCATACCGTCCGACAGGCTCATAATCACCTGCCCCGGAAGCCCGGTCTGCACCGTACACGTGTCACCTGAAATCGGTTCACCCTCCCTGGGGCTGCACGCCATGCCGTACACCATCCGGTATTTACCTTCTTCCACAAAACGGAAGGTCGCCGCATTGCGGGTGATCAGGCTTTTGCTGTCTTTCGCCACACTCCAGTGGCTTCCGGCGATCGCGCGTCCCAGAAGTTCCGCCACATCCCGCGCCGTCATGCATCGCCCGTTGACGCTGCGGAGTGTGAGAAACGCCTCCTTCTGCTGATTTTCATATTGAAGCACCAGCATGTTGTCCACGCGCAGATGGCTTCTGCGGAGTATCCCTGAAAGCACCTCCTCCCAGGATGCCGTCACATCCGCCGCCTGTTCCATCTGGTTGGAAAATTCCTCCAGAATCGCCGCCAGCTCCCGGAACTGGACGATCACCGCGTCCCGGCTTTCCAGAAAACGGTTTTTCCACCCCAGATTCATCGTCGCCCGCCCGAGACTCCGGTTCAATTCCCGCAAATATGCCTCTCTCTGGGAACAGATCTCATGAAACAGGCGAGGCATGTCCTCCAGGTCGATTTTCCCTTTCTGCTCGAACGTCCGAAGCAGATAATAGAGATAATAACTGTCGTCCCGGCGGCTGCCATAATACAGGTTGCACCGTGTACAATCGCCGCATACCGCCGACGCCGCCGTCTGCATTGCCGCCAGCCCGTCCTCCTTCGTCAGATGCCCCTGCCCGCCGATCTCATCCGCAAATGCCTGCGCCAGACCGCCCAGCGACAGTGCCATACTCTTTAAACGTCTTGCCGTGTAGACGTTGACATCCGCCATATCTCTATGTAAAGTTCTCCGTTTAAGCACAAAAAATCCCTCCTAACCTGTATAACGCCATTATATACAGGCTGGAGAGAAATATTTGTCAAACGGACAGAGCAAAACCAGGGAAAACTTCGACATTTTCCGACCTATCTATGAACACTGCTCCCCCGTGTGCCATACTCCAGGCATTCTATGATGTGCTGCAAGTCTAATTCGGATTCGACGGCTTGAGCAGGATCTCATTGCGGTTTACAAGCCCCAGCTTCTCCTTCGCTACCTTCTCGATATACTGCTTGGTCTGCACGTATACGCGGTATTCCTCAAGCTGTTTGGCACGTTCTTCTTCCTTCGCAACCTGCGCCTCCAGATTTTCCTCACGAATTGAATAACTCCTATCCTTTTCCTTGAGATCGATGCCCTTGATGTGCACGGCAACCGCCAGACTCAGCACTACCATCGTAACGCCCACAAGCGCCATCCGGTTGTTTAAATTATCCTTTTTCTTTTTCCGCACATTTCCACCCGGTCTGCCTTCCGACATCTGTCTACGCATTCTCATCTCACTTCCTTTCCATGTTTTCTGCCTGTCCCCTTGTTGTACGTTTCTTTCCGGTCTTTTGGCTTTTTTTGCCTCTTCTTTTCATTTTAATCCATCCGCTGCATTTTTTCAATACCGCAAACAAAAGACGGCTGCCCGTCCGGTCATAAAACACCATGCCGCCGAGCACGCCCGCCACCGCATAGCCGCGCAGAACTCCGTCATTCTGCCCGAACAAAAGCCGGAACGTCGCAAAGCTGGCAAAGAGCCAATACGCCGCATCCTCCATGCCTGTCCAAAACGAGCCGTGCCGTACCAGCCACCGGAAGATCCTAAGCCCGTCATACATCATCATCAGCGCGATTCCCGTACACACACTGCCGCCAAGCAGCCATATTTCCCCTCTCACCGTCCCGCTCATCCGCCACCGCCTAACGGAACAGCCGTCCAAAGAACGACTCCTGCGATTTCCGGTGGGACTCGTTGCAGGAATACGAAAAGCTTTCAAACTCGCCCTCAATATCCACTTCGCCCTTTTCCAACGTCAGACGGCTCACATGCAGCGCCTTCCCACGCACCGTCAGAAGCCCCATGTTTGTATCGAGAATCATCTGGTTCTCATCAAATGACACCACATCCTGGATCCCCGTCACACTCCCCTTTTCCCGGTTCAGAAGCTCCAGCTTGTGAGGTCTGGCATCCAATTTTTCTTCCATGCAAAAAACCTCCCAATTTATCTAACTTATAGCCTATAGCTGCCTATTGTTAAATATATTGGGAGGTTTTCAGGTTTATGAATGATTATCTGGCCGGTTCCCAGACACCGTCTGCATTTACATAATAGCCGTCCGGTGTCCACTCAGCCATATAAAGGGAGCCGTATGGACGCCCTGCGCCCTCCATGTAAACCCAGGTTTTTAATGCTTCATCATACGCCCAGGTCGGCTGCGGTGCATACGGATTTAAGTATACATAGCCCAAATCCGGAATCAGCTGCCACTCCGTCAGCATCTCTCCCGTTGCCGGATCCAGATAATACCATCTGCCGTCCTGCGGATCCAGATACCAGCCCGTCCGCATGCCTGTGTTTTCATCCACATAGTACCATTTGCCCGCGCTGTAATCATAGACCCAGCCCGTCCGGATGTATCCGTCGGCTCCAAAGGCCCACCATGCGCCCCGGAGCTGTTTCCACACAACCTGTTCAACCTGCCTGCCGGTCGCCGGATCCAGGACCAGGCTTCCCGACAGATATGTACCATTTGACAGGCGGTAACGCCATCCGGTGCTCTCTTTTACCCATGTGCTGGTATTTCTGTCGCGGCCGGAAGTGGTCGTTCCCTGCGGATTGCCCGGGGTCGATGGATTCGGGTTCGACGGGTTGGGTTTCGTCGGATTGGACGGGTCAGACGATGCTTTCTTTGTCTGGACCGTTACCGCCTCGCTGGCTGCGGATGCCGTCGTATTGACACCTTCTTTGAGTCTCACATAGAACTTGTAAGTCGTTTCCGGTGTCAGCCCGGTAAATACCGGTGAATCCTGCCATTCTCCCTGATCCACGCAGTATTCCAGTTCATATCCTGCCGGAATCGCCGTTCCATCCACAAATGCTGACGGTGCTTCCAAGGTCACGCTGGTGTCTGTCCACGCTGCTGCCTGCGCTGCTTTCGGGGTCTTTGTTGCTATTTTCTTGATCGTCAGTTGCACCGTAATCGGATCACTCCTATAATATACGTTGCTGTCCGGGATCTTAATCTTACAGGAATACGTTCCCGCATTGGTCGGCGGTGTCATGCTGGAATAAACGGTTCCGTTCACACCTTCATAGTGCACCTCATACTGACCCTGAAACTGTTCCGAAAGATCCTGTCCACCTATCGTTGCCCGAATTCCATCCTCAACAGACTTCGGCGCGCCATCGTAATCAACCTCTTTATCCGTACCTTTCAGTGTAACTTTATCTTTCTCCCCAAAATACACATTTGTCTCAATATTCTGTGCCGGCATATTAAAGGAGGCGGTCCATTTGCCACCGGATTCGGTAAATTTCGGCGGGTAAATAACTACAAGTAAACCACCGCTGTATGTAAGGCATGCATTCTTGTTCTGCATCTCCTTCATCCGTCTGACACCTTCATCTGTCAAGGTCGCCGTTACCAGATCCCCGACTTTTGCTGTAGTCCTGTTCAGCATATAATAAGAACTGCTTCCTGGCTTCTTTGTGATCGAAAATTCTGCATTTGGATTATCCTGAACCTCGATATCCACAGCTACCATGCCCGGTCCCTCTAAGTATACATAGAGAGTCGGGAGACCGGTTGTATTATCTTTTTCGATGCAATAATTACCGTTTTCCGTAAGCTCTGATTGACTATTTACCTTTTTCGGTATAACTGAATCTTTCTTATACAGCGACATTGACTTTATTTTAAATTCTCTAAACAGCTTGCCATTGATAATCTTTGTTACTTTCAGAGAACCAATATGGTCGCCTCCACTCTTTGGTTTCAAAGGCTGCCGTCGTTCCCCAGGTACCCCATTCCTGCCCTACGAACCAGGTATACTGGTACGCGTTCATATTTTCCGCATAGGAAACCTGTACGGAGGCATTTGAACACGGCATCGTAAAGCAATACACCGTTGGATTCTCCAGATTGCAAATTGTCGCATTCACCTTTGAACCATTTGCATCGGTAATTGTTACTTTACTTACGACATCTTCCGAATCCAGACCCGTAAATGCAAGGTAAACTATTTCTCCGGCTTTCTGTGAAAATGTAAATGTACCAGTTTCACTACCTGTCGTAGAAATTGGATTTGTTCCCCCTTTTGCATCATTCAGGGATGCATACGCTTTCACAACTGCATTCAGAGAATTCGTATGACCCGGCTCCCGTCCTACTGTAACCATGTGCTCCGCCGTATCAACTGTCAGCTGGCATTCTGCCCACTTGGAAGGATCCGCCTTGCTGATGGCTGTGATTGTATAGGTTCCATTTGCCGCAGCCGCAGCGGTTACCAAGCCGTCCTCTACCTTGACTGCCGGATCACTGCTTTTCCACGTCACCTCTCTGGACGCTCCGTTTGCCACATCGACGGTTGCAGTGAGCTGGACGCTTCCTCTCGGATAAATCGTCTCATTGGTCTTATCCAGCGTAATTCCGGTAACCGATGGCTTCAGATCCAGCGTCAGATTCGGAGATAATGTCTGTTTTTTCAGAATCGGGAAGGCATACCTGTCGGTTGAATCCATCGTCCAGGTAGAAGCAAAATCCCAGCCCAAACCTTTATAAAATTCTGGATCTTTCAGATTTGCCTCCGTTGCGTCCGCTCCATATAGCTTGTCTGCCCCCATCATATTCGGATCCGGGGTCAAAATCGTCCCATCTGATTTTCTCGCGACTGTGCCGGCAAAGCCGTAGTTATTCGTATACTCTCCTGACGTTCCGCCAATCCGGTTGAGTGATCGCATCTCCGGGAAAATGCTGACACAAGAGGAAATCGAACCGTTGTCGGAAATGCCCGCCACGGATGCGCCAGTGGGATTTTTTGTCAGCGCTTCGCCTGCCGCGTAGCTGTGGGAGATCGTTACGTTGCCGCTTCCTACCAGTCCGCCAATATAATCTCCCTTATCAACGTCCATATCCACAACTGCATAGCTGTTGTCAATGGTTGTAGTTCCACCGGTCCAACCGACCAAACCACCTACAAAACGCTTGCTAGCGGTTCCTTTGATTTCAGCATCTGCATAGCAGGACTGGATCTCTACCGAATATTTTTCCCTTACATTTCCTATCAAACCACCCGCAGCTTCAATCTGATTCGTTCCATCTGTAGTTTCGATTGTTCCACTGACGTAACAATTTTCTACTGTCAGAGAATCATATACATCACCAACCAGGATGCCAACTCTCGCATCATCGTTGGAAGCTTTAACCACCGCATTTTCTATGGTCAGATTCTTAATTTCACAATTCGAAGAAATTGCTTGAAACAATCCCACATAAGCTTTGCCGACTGCATTCAAGCCTCGAATCGTATGTCCGCATCCATCAAATTCAGCTCCGGCCTTAGGAATCGAAGCAAAGTCGTGACCGCCCATATCAATATCGCACATCAGTTTCGCTTTCCAGTTTGAAATCTTCGTATCTCGGAAATACGCAAGCTCTGCCCCGGTACTAATTTGATAATAACCATTTTCATCTTTGGCCGGTTCCACAACCGCCTGTCCATCCCACTGATCCTGCACCCATACCGCCTTAAATGTCACATTTCCTTCCGGCATTGTATAACTTGCACCGCTGGCATATGTCTTAGTTCCGTCACTCCAGCCTCCAAAATTCATGCCGTATACCTTAAAGGTATTCTCCGGAAGCGTAATCACAGTTCTGGCTGCGGCATTTTCCAGTGTCGGTGCCTCTCCCTGCGAATCCTGACGATCAGACGCAAAGGTAATTGCATACTTCGCCGCGATTGAAAGATTTATTTCGATTGTTTTTGTTTCTGTTGACGCGCTCTCAGCGGTATAGCTCAAAACAATCGTTCCTGTGATACTTCCGTTTTGTCCCGGATCTTCGCCATTCGTTGCTGGTGCTAGATTAAAATCATTTTCGTTAGACCACTTCGCCTGAATTTTTCTATTTTTGATAACCTTCTGTACAACCTGCAAAATTTCCTCTGCTGTCGTCTTATTTGTCACTGTCATCGCCCGTAGCGCTTCCTGTGCCGCTGTTTCGACAGCCGCTAAGGTCTGCTCGGAAAATACATAGTTTCCACTCTTCGCCTCCTCGCTGTCACCATAGGTTGAACCATCGCCCGTTGCTCGGACTCCAAACGTATAGGTTCCGCTCTCTGCAATCTGGGAGGTAAAATCGTAACTGGCTGCATCCGCCTCAGATGTTACTTCATCCCCAAGTACTAAACCATCCTTATAGAGCTGTACTTTATAGCCCGACGCATTCGTAACCAGACTCCAGACAGCTTTTCCTTTTACTGTCTCATCCCAGCTGACATCCGCAGGCTTTGCAAGCTGAACAAGTTTTATTTCTTTTTTCAGCACAATTGAGCCAATCGAACTTCCCTTGTAACGGACATAAAGCTGTATTTCATTTGTACTGCCAAGAGCCAGCGATTTAGCAAATTGAATCTTAATACTGCCAGTTCCATTTCCGGTATTCACTTCAAGAAGCGTCACTCCGTCATATGACGTTCCATCTTTCTCGGATGAAAGGGTAAAATCTTTCGGCTGCAAACTATCTGTTCCTGCATATGTAAGTTTAATTTCTCCATCTGCCGTGACAGTGTCCGCATCGGTTGTCCGGAAAGTTCCTGTCACCGTTTGTCCCGAAGGCATGGAAACCGGGTTTGTTTCCATGGTGAAATTAAGAGCTTCTAAATCGGCATCCGAAATCGTAACTTTTTTCTCAACCGTAAAATATCCGGTCTTTTTGATTGTTACGTCATAGTCTCCATTGGCAAGCTCAATGCTAAAATTTCCAGTTGAATCTGTTGCCACCTTTTTCTCGCTGCTGTCCTTCTTAAAAGTAATCTCTGCGCCCCCAATTCCAGTTTCTCCAGACTTTACACTTCCACTTAACGAATTGGTCGCCTGAAGATAATCCGGTATGTCTGTGCCAGAGAATATCTTTACTTCGTCATTACCTCTCTTCATCTTTAGCGTTGGAAGCTGTTTATCAGCAAATTCCCAGTTTTCCGCAGCACTTCCCCAGCCAATCGTGTTTTTCCAGAAATTGGTTGTTAAAAGGTTTGTTTTGGAAACACTCACGCCATAATTCTCTAGCTCATCTTTAGGTTTATCAAGAAGTTTATCACCATATTTAACCTTCATACCCTGATAGGCAAAATTTTGTTCACCAACTACATGAACCTTATAATCACCATCATAGCCAAAAATTCGATCTACAAAGTATTTCGAGCTTTTTGTGGAAACCTCTTCTTGCAATGCTGCGCTATTCTTAATTGTGACACTTCTACCTGGTCCACCAACCAATCCACCCGAACCTTTGTCTTCTACAGTTGAGACAGTTCCCATTGCAATACATTTTTTGATCGTTACCACGTCACTATTACTAACAGAACCAATCAAACCTCCTGCCAGAGAACTTCCTTTACCTGTGATATCTGCATTAACAACACAATTTTCTATTGTCAGGGGAGCTCCTTGGGCATTTTGAGCAGCTCCAATTAGTCCGCCTACTCCACTATTATTACTTCCTGTCGCCGTGATACTGCCACTAACATAACATTTTTCAATCGTTGCTTTGTTTTCGTTTCCTACCGTCTGAGCAATCGCTCCCTGGTTTCCCGTTCCCTCAATCCTAACATCCGATAAAATCAAATTTTTAACAGTTCCATTCAAAACACTAAACAACGGCTGCGAAATTCCACTCAACGCATATCCATCACCATCTAAACAAGTCGTTAGTGTTCTTGACTCCCACGACTCGCCGCTTAGATCGATATCATCTCCCAATCTAATATATTTATTTACATTATAGAGACTTCCATTATATTGATTTCTTTGAGAACCCATAACCTTAGACCACTGTTTCGCAGTACAAATCACATAGGGATCCGCTTCCGTACCGCTTCCCGTGATTCCTTCATCCGCATACAGCGCAATCCCCGCGTCTCCCACCTGCACATGGATCTCCGGCAAAGCAGTGTCTTCCGGTATCTCTTCGCTTTCCGGAATCACCGGAATATAGGTATAGATCGCCCCATTGTATTCTTCATTGGCTTTATCGTAGCCCTCCCAGGTCTTTTCTTCAGTTTCTTCTGGTTCACCGTCCTCATCGAAGCGGTCAAAATAGTCCTCCGGTGCCAGTCCGCCCTGAAATTCAGAATAGTCGCTGTTTTCCGCATCCAGTTTCCACGTGATACCCGACAAAGTCCGCTCGGTGGTTTCTTCTCCCATCGTCTCACGCACGGTAAGAGTCTCCGGGAACCGGATGTCGGATTCTTTGCTTCCAAGCGGGAGAATCTGATCGGTGATCGATTCTTCCAACGGTGCAAATTCCAGCGTCGTTTTTGCCTGCTCTTCTTCCAGGACCGTGATCTGGATCACCGGGAGTTCGTCCTCATCTACCTCATAATTGCTGCTTTTCAGCTCTGCACGGAACAGGTAGACGCCCGGATTTTCTCCATCATAACGGGATGCCTGGCTCTCTTCTGCATCCAGAACCCAGCGCACCTTTACTTTTCGCCAGAAACCTTCCTTTTCGTCAATCTCTTCCTCGGTCTTCTCATCCGTCTTGACATCTTCCTTCGGTTCATCCGTTTTTCCGTTCGAAGAACTGCCATCTTCATTCAAATCTGCATTTCCACCCGAAGAACCGGAATCTGCCTTACCGGAATCGTCTTTCTCATCGGATTCACCGTTCCCCGGATTTGCATTTTCATCCTGAGAGTCCCCATTTTCCGCCGAATTTCCATCTTTCCCAGAATCTCCCTGTTCACCTGAACCGGATTCCGCTTTCTCTAAGCCCTCTCCACCTTCGCTTTTATCTTTGCTATTCTCTCCGGCATCTTTTCCTTCGGTATCTTTTCCTTCAGTATCTTCTTTTTCTCCATTCTCTTCACTGTCCGTCTTTTCCAGCATGGCATCATCATTTGTGCGGTTGGCAAACGCTGCTACATTCTCATCGCTCCCTGCGTCAGGCACATCTTCGGTTTGCCCCCCGCTGACAAAAACGTCTATGCTGTCCGGCATCTCCAGATCCTGATACCGGGTTCCATAGGGAACTTTCTGATACAGAACCTGTTCCGATAAACTTTCGATCTCCCGGATCTGATAAAAATTCGTGTTCGCATAAACTCTCGGCACAGAACCATATGAACTGCACGTTATCACTACCACCATTCCTGCTGCCAGGATTCTTCTTTTTCTCCTTCTCATACGCTTTTTTCCTCTCATTCTCGAAATGTTGATTATCCGTCATAAAGTGTGTATACACAAATGAGTCGTCACTATATTTATATTATAATAATCAACTCTCACAAATTCAAGACAGAAACTGTTCTTTTAAGCGCATAAAGAAAAACGAGACGACCAAAGTCGTCTCGTAAAAGTCTAACTTTGAGGGGTCACCTCATTCTCTTGACTTCTTTTTTTTATTTCCGTTCTTTATATCATTGTTTTCCCAGGTTCTCCGGGGTTCTGCACCATGTCAGGAGCATTCCTTTTAAAAATTCCAGTTCCTGTGTGTGGTCTTCCTTGTGATCGTCCGCCCACACAATTCCCTGTGCATAGCGCTCAGCCACCGCCAGCATCGCAATCGCAACGCTTGTAAATAACTGCTGCTCCGGGATATCGGTCCGGATGCTTTTATCGCTCCTCGCCTGCTCATAGAACTTATGATACAGCGCTCCTGCCGGCTTCAAAACATCCAGATGTTCAGCCAGCGCTTCCCCCCTGACTTTCTCCCGGGAGATAAAGTTTTTATAGTTATTACTGAACCGGAGTATTTCCGGGCGTTCCCGGTAAATCCGGATGATCTGGTCCGTATAAAACTCAATGTACTGATACGCCGTGAATGATTCAAATATCTCCGGTCCCTTTTCTTCCAGAACCTCCTTCCAGAGATCGCCCCAGATTTTTCCGCTGATCGCTATCACAAGCTTGACCTTCGTCTGATAATAGTTATATAGGGTCGCAACGCCCACTTCCGCAGCGTCCGCCACCCTCTGTAAACTGACATTCTCGATCCCATATTGCGAAAACAGCCTGAATCCAGCTTCCATCAGCTGTTCTTTCCGACGCATCGCCTCTTTTTCATCCCGCTCTATATTTCTTGGCATTTCATCCTCCGCGCCTTTTCCTGACTTCTCCTGGATTCTTACAGGTATTCAAACATCTCTTTGGCATCTTCCTTGCGGATGGTCTCCTGCACGCTCGTCACGCGGACTTTGACAGACTTGTTGCCGAAGGCAATTTCAATCGCATCCCCAACCTTGACCTCCGCGCTGGCTCTTGCCACTTTATCATTCAGCATCACTCGTCCGCTGTCACACGCTTCATTGGCTACGGTTCTTCTCTTGATGATGCGGGACACTTTCAAATACTTATCTAACCTCATATTTTTCCTTTCCATAACCCCTTACTTTCATCCTGGCGGAATCCCTTCGCTCCTATAATACTAAAGCCCTCCATGATATTTTATCACGAAGGGCTGTCTGTCACACATATATGTCTGAGATAATTATGCGTTTACCATATCCTTTAATGCTTTACCAGCTTTGAACTTCGGAGTCTTGGAAGCTGCGATCGGCATAGTCTCGCCGGTCTTCGGGTTTCTTCCCTCTCTAGCTGCTCTCTCAGCTACCTCAAAAGTACCAAAGCCAACCAGCTGAATCTTTCCGCCCTTTACCAGTTCCTCGGATACTGCATCTGTGAAAGCCTTGATTGCTTTCTCTGCGTCTTTCTTGGAAAGCTCTGCTTTCTCAGCTACAACTGCGATTAATTCTGTCTTATTCATCGTATATTCCTCCTAGCTTATATCTTCGCACATGAATCCTCTTAGTTTTCTTCGTACATGCCCGCAAATCTTACTTTACATTTATATACATTTCTCCTTGCTTTGTCAAGGTTTTTCGCGCCTTGCTGTGTTTTTTCTGTGAAAAATCATGGAGTATCTGTGAACTCTCTTGCGCTTTCGCCTGTTTTTCGATATATCTGTTATATCGAATACCAATTTTTACCAAATAGACCGAAAGGAAACGGAGACTGTCTGGCACTCTTCCAGCCCCCCATTTTAGATCATATATGATAGAATCAACAACCACTACCCCCTCTGATTTTTACGGCGGTTCCCGCATCCTTTTAGAGGGCATCATCGACGAATTTCTCTCCTGCATCGGCATGATCCGGCGCTATCAGAAGTCGCAGACCGGCTGGGATCCGATCTCCTCCTCTACCTCTCGCGTCAAAAGCCCGGAGAGCATGAGAGAAAAGCTCATCCGAGACGGACTGGAGCCGACGCTTCAAAATGCGCTTGCTCACGAACATGACGCCGCGGGCGTGCGCCTCATCTGCCCGATGGTGGACGATGTTTACCGCACCGCCGAGCTCATCCGCGCGATTCCGGACGTGACCATTCTCCGGGAAAAAGATTTCATCGCCCATCCAAAGCCGAACGGCTACCGCAGCTACCATATGATTTTAAAGATGCCGGTCCGTTTTCTGGGAAATACATCCGAGACAGCCGCTCTGCCCTGTCTGGAAGTCCAGATCCGCACGATCGCGATGGACTGCTGGGCGAGCATAGAACATGAACTCAAATATAAGCACGATATCGCCAACCCGGAGCTGATGCAGCAGGAATTAAAGCACTGTTCCGACCAGATTGCTTCCACGGATCTGTCCCTGTCCACCTTAAAGGAGCTGATTCTCACCCCAAATGCTGACCCAGATGCAAATTTCAACACAAGTGCTGTCGCTGAAAAACCAGTCGCTTCAGACTGCCGCGGCATTCCGCTCGGATAAATACTTGGATAAATAAAATAGTACATAAACCAACAGGTGGATAAACAAAGAGGGGGGATTTTCACACATGAAACTACTTCTTGCCGACGATGAACCGGATATGATACGCGCCCTGAGCGCCATTTTAACCCATGAAGGATATAAGGTAGACGCTGTCTACGACGGGGCTGAAGCACTGGAAAAAGCAGCCTCCGTCAGCTACGACGGGCTGATTCTCGATATCATGATGCCAAAGCTGGATGGGCTTGCCGTTCTTTCTGCCCTCCGGGACAAGGATATCCTGACCCCCGTTCTTCTCTTAACCGCCAAAAGCCAGACCGAGGACAAAATCTCCGGGCTTGACTGCGGAGCGGATGATTACCTCACCAAGCCCTTTGACATCGGCGAATTTCTCGCCCGCGTCCGGGCGCTGACCAGACGAAGCGCCGCCAAACAACTCTCTGGGCTTACCTGCGGCAACTTTACCCTGGATCGCGCTTCCATGGAACTTTCCTGCGGCACTTCCTCCGTCTGCTTATCCAGCCGCGAGGCGGCAATGCTGGAATTGTTTATCCGCGAGGAAGGACGCCTTTTAACCGAAACACAGCTTTTAGAGCACACCTGGGGAAGCACATCCTACGACGAGGGCGCTTCCGATCCACTTCCACCGACACAGGAGGCACAACTGGTATGGACTTACGTTTCTTATCTGCGAAAAAAGATGCAGGCGCTGGGCGCCAACCGGAGCATCCAGCGAACCGAAGAGGGATATCGTCTGACGGCGGCGGACGCATGATCCGAAGCCTGCGGCGCAGGTTTCTGCTCATCGCCATGTTTTCTCTGGCGCTCACGCTCTTTGTCATCGGCGGCTCGATCAATCTGGGAAACTACATCCGGCTTACCGACCGGGCGGATGCCATCATCACGACTCTTTATGAAAATGACTGGAATTTCCCCCTTGTCAGGAATCATCCAAACGTTTCGGGACGTTTCCAACTCACCCGCGAAACGGAGTTTGAGACACGCTACTGCATTATTCATCTGGATGAAAATGAGGAACCATCCGACGTCAACTCCGAGCACATCGCCTCCCTCAGTGAGAGCGACATCTCAGCTCTGACAGACGCGATTCTCTCATCCGGCAAGGACAATGGCTACTGGGGCTACTACCGTTACCATCTGTATCCGTCCGATGGAAGCAGCGAAAGCGACAGCGGTACGCTTGTGATTGTAGACTGCTTTTCGCAGTTACAATCATTTTATATTCTTCTGCGCCTGACCTTCTTTATTATTTTCGGCTGTCTGGCAGTTGTACTTTTACTTCTCCTGTGCCTCTCCGACTACGTCATAAAGCCATTTGCCGATAATATCAAAAAACAGCGCCGGTTTATCACCGATGTCTCGCATGAGTTAAAGACACCTCTCGGCATCATTTCCGCCAACGTCGGCGTCATGGAAATAACACGCGGCAAGGACGAGTGGACGGAAAGCACCCGCAAGCAGGTCGAGCGCTTAAACCGCATGATTGCGGAGCTCATCGAGCTGTCGCGCGCCGAGGAAAGCATGTGTCCGGAAAGTCTCTCTGATTTTTCTGTCAGCGCACTGGTAAAAGAGACTTCCGACAGCTTCCAGACCGCCGTTGACGCACAGGGAAAGAAGCTCTCTCTCTCGATCAAACCAGAGCTGTCGATGCGGGGACAGCGCGACCAGATCCTGCGTCTCTGCTCAATTCTGCTGGATAACGCAGTCAAATATTGCCTGCCGGACGGCACGATCACTGTGTCCCTGTACCAGAAAAAACGCCTCCTCTGTCTCGAGGTGCAGAACCCCTGTGAAAACCTGGAGCCCGATCAGGTTCCGCGCCTGTTCGACCGGTTTTACCGAGCGGACGATTCCCGCGCACGGGCAAGCGGCGGCTACGGCATCGGGCTTTCCATCGCCAAATCCATCGTGGAACGCCACGGCGGACGCATCAGCGCCCATCTGGCGCCGGGCAAGGATAAACAGAATGAAATTCATTTCTGCGCCCTGCTGCCGCGGCTGTCGTGAATAGCCCAACCCTATCATCTCAACATACATACCTGCAAACAAATGCACAATTACCTACAGCGTCTGCCACCGTTAGCTTCTTCCAAATACAGGACTATCAAAAACAGGATCGATGGACAACCGCCCAGGAGTTTTATCTCTCTTTACGTTTTCCATCGATCCCGTCTTCTTTTTTCTCTCACCGCCTGTTTCCAGGCAGATTTATCTCATTTATCTTTTTTATCCTTCCATCTGACGTCCCAGAAATCCGGCTGCCGTCGCTGCCAGCTTCATCTCCGCCCCTCCAAGCGCCTGCTTTGCCTCCCGGCTAAGGAGAATCACCGCCCCGATCGCATCTCCCTCGCTCAAAATCG
Source organism: Clostridium sp. AF02-29 (assembly GCF_934835585.1). Lineage (NCBI taxonomy): Bacteria > Bacillati > Bacillota > Clostridia > Eubacteriales > Clostridiaceae > Clostridium > Clostridium sp. AF02-29. Next base: position 34,138 of record NZ_CAKVZK010000009.1, read on the forward strand.
GCACAATCACCTCGGCGCTGCTCTCCTCCACCTCATCCGAGGTAATCGGGATAAATGCTTTTTCTCCCCGCGCCGCACAGATATTCTGACGTTCGGAGACTGCCAGCTCCAGCGCCCGGCTGATCGTCTTCTGGTAATATTCCTTCTTTGGTCCCCCGGATACCGCGATGATCTGATCCCGGTCCGCGATGCAGACCATCAGCCCCGTAGACTGCGCCATTGCCTCCGCGTACTGCACGGCAAATGCCGCCAGCTCCACCATCGGTGAATATTTTTTCAATATAATCTCGCCCTCGCGGTCCGTGAATATCTCAAGCGGCGTCCCTTCCCGAAGGCGCAGCGTCCGGCGTATCTCTTTCGGGATGACAACGCGACCCAGATCATCGATTCTTCTCACAATTCCTGTAGCTTTCATGATTCTTCCTCCTGCATACCACGTTTGCCATATCGTGTGTCTTATGGGTAGTATGTGGAAATGCAGGCGGATTATACATCTGAAATGGTTCGTCCCACTTTTAGAACTGAAAATTTTTGCGTTTTTTATTCCTGCCGTTTCTTCGGATTCGGATTGATCGCCACACCGCGGTTGATGTCGCCCTGTAAATTCTTGCCGAACTGGTAATCATTACCCGGAAGAATCACATTGAGCAGAACGCCCGCAATCGCTGCGATCGCAAGACCTGTCAGGGTAACCGAGGTTCCTGCCGCCTCAAAGGTCAGACCGCCGGAGAATCCCAGCCCGCAGACCAGAATTACCGCAGCGATTACCAGGTTCCGGGATTTGGTTAAATCCACCTGGTTTTCGACCACGTTGCGGACACCGATCGCGGAGATCATACCGTATAGCATGAAACTAACGCCGCCGATGATGGCAGACGGCATCGAACCGATGACCTCTGCCATCTTCGGAATAAAGCTCAGAATCACAGCAAAGACAGCTGCAATCCGGATGACACGCGGGTCATGAACACGGCTTAATTCCAGAACGCCCGTATTTTCACCGTAAGTCGTATTGGCAGGACCGCCAACAAGTGCCGACAGAGATGTTGCGATACCATCGCCGACCAGCGTCCGGTGCAGTCCCGGATCCGCAAGGAAATTTTCTCCGACCGTCGCAGAGATCGCCGACATATCGCCGATATGTTCCATCATCGTTGCAAGCGCGATCGGCGCCATTACCATGACCGCCGTCGGGTCAAATTTGCACAGCTGGAACGGCGGAAGTCCGACCCAGGAAGCCGTCGCCACCTCTGAGAAATTCAGGATCGCACTTCCGTCCGGATTTGTCATTCCCATCATCTGGAAGACTGCTGCCGCTGCATAGGAGATCACAACGCCCATCAGAATCGGAATGATCTTGAACATTCCCTTGCCCCAGATATTAAAAACGATGATAGTTCCCAGCGCGATCAACGCAATCAGCCAGTTTGTCGATGCGTTGGCGATCGCGGACGGCGCCAGTGAAAGACCGATACAGATAATGATCGGACCTGTCACAACCGGCGGCAGATAGTGCATGACGCGCTCCACGCCTGCCAGCTTGATGATCAGCGCCAGAATCAGGTACAAAGCGCCTGCAACCACAATACCGCCACAGGCATAGGGAAGCTTTTCTCCCATGGTCATATCTGCAAATATACCTGTATTCAGATTCGCAACCGTCGCAAATCCACCCAGAAAAGCAAAGGAAGAACCAAGGAAAGCCGGCACCTTAAACTTAGAGCAGGCATGGAAGAACAATGTACCAAGTCCTGCACACATCAGGGTTACCTGGATAGAAAGTCCCTGCCCCTCAAAATAGGTGTTAACCAGAATCGGCACCAGAATGGTCGCACCGAACATGGCGAACATATGCTGCAGTCCCAAAAGCAGCATCTTCGGCAGACCTAAGGATCTGGCATCCTTGATAGCCGTGTTGTTTTCATTCATAACGATATACCTCCATTTTATTCAGCATACTTTTCTTTTCCGATCATATTTTCTATCGTTTTTGCATGCGTTTCTCCGTCTTTCAGAATATCGTTTTTACAGGCTTTCGTCAACCTTTTCGTTACAGTTACACTGTCTTCTTTACTTGCCTGAACTCCATTCTTATGGTAAGATTAAATAATGTACTTTACCGCCTTATAGTGCCAAAATCACGCTGCTGTCTGCATTCCCTGCAGCCGGCTGCAAATATCCGGCCTATTACGGCAAACATATAGAAAGGCTGAAAATTATTATGAAAAAGCAAAAACTATCTTCCCTTCTGCCTATCGCTGTATTTCTGATCTTTTATCTGGGGCTAGGAATCTGGTCAGAATATATCATGAAAATTCCGATGGGCTTTTACAACATTCCGATTGTTGTCGCATTTATGCTGGCGATCCTAACGGCCTGCTTCCAGAACCGTTCTCTTTCCTTTGACCGGAAACTGGAGCTGATGGGGCAGGGCATCGGAGATAAGAACATCATCACCATGCTTCTCATCTTCCTGACAGCCGGAACCTTTGTCGGTGTCGTAGGACGAAGCAGTGCGGAAAGTGTTGCTTATCTGATGCTGTCTCTTATCCCGGCCCGTTTTTCCGTCGCCGTTCTCTTTGTGGTAGCCTGCTTTGTCTCTACCTCCATGGGAACCTCCGTCGGAACCATCACCCTGATCGTTCCGATTGCCGCTGCCGTATCTGAGACCTCTGGTTTCTCTCTGGCCCTTTGCGTTGCATCTGTCATCGGCGGTGCCATGTTTGGAGATAACCTCTCCTTCATCTCCGATACAACCATCGCAGCCTGCAACGGTCAGGGATGTGCTATGAAGGATAAATTCCGTGAGAACTTCGGCATCGCACTTCCGGCTGCCATCGCTTCCCTGGCACTTATCCTGGTCGTTTCCTTCCATCAGGATCCGGGAGCTGCCATCACAAAACCATACAACCTGATTCAGCTGATCCCCTATCTTTTGGTATTAGCAGGCGGCATTGCCGGTATTCAGGTATTTGTCGTTCTGTTAGTCGGAATCGTATCCGGTGCCATCATTATGCTCGGCTCCGGCCAGACTACTCCCTGGGAAATGCTTACCAACATGGGGTCCGGTACTTCCGGCATGTTTGAGACCAGTATGGTTGCCATCTTAGTTGCCGCTATGTGTGCACTGATCCGTGAAAACGGTGGCTTCGACGTTCTTCTTAACGTTATTCATCGCATTTTCCGTGGAAAACGCGGCGGTCAGTTTGGTGTCGGCCTTTTAGTTACCCTGCTGGATATCGCAACTGCCAATAACACAGTAGCTATCGTTATGGCCAACCCTATTGCAAAGGAAATTTCTGAAGATTATGGCATCAGTGCCAGAAAGACAGCCTCCCTTCTGGATACCTTTTCCTGTATCTCCCAGGGAATCCTGCCTTACGGTGCTCAGATGCTGGTAGCATTATCGGCGGTTCATGAGCTGGGCTATGAACTGTCCGCCTTCGAGGTTATGCCGCTTCTGTTCTATCCGGGCATGCTGTTTATCAGCTCCTTGATCTGTATCTTTCTGCTTCCGGAGCGCGGAGACCGTGCCAAGGCAAAAAAATAACAGCGGAACCCTTTCCACTGCACACATAAACGCATTAAGGCATAAAAAAGAGCTGTCCGACTTTCTCGTCATCAGACAGCTCTTTTATGAAATATCCCGAAGTTTCACTATATAACCTCTCTTTCTTTTATATTTTGTTTTAAATGTGCTATGGACCTCTTCCTTTCATATGAATCTCCTCCTTTGATTACATGTATCTATGTAAACTCTTTTAGAGATTGTATGATGATGGATTCCATCGATACCGATTTTTATCTTTTTATTTATTGGATAAATTCGGTTTTTAAAACCATGATCATGTTTTTTAGTAACTAACTATCCCATTGGACCGTCCTCCTTGTTCCTTATTTCGTCCTAGAAACTATGGTAACCGTTTGTTGGGGTTATCTCTGTTTCTTTTGATGGTTTTATTCTACTAGATAATTTTCATTTTGTCAAGCATTATTTCTAATTATTTTCCATATTTTTCTTTATTTATCTGATTATATTTTTGTAATTGTTGTGTATTTCTGTTTTATTTGTTCTGTTTCTAACTATTATTGCGCTTTACGATCGCGTTTTCCTGTATTTTTTGTTTTATAGGACGAAGCTTCCTATGACAAAAAAGAACCACCCCAAAAGAATATGCCGATACCGAACTACCTCTTCTGGAAATGGTTCTATTTTCTTCTATCTTCCCTAGTGGAACTGGAACACGATTCCGGCCACAGCCGCCACCACGATATAGAGGATCGGGTGCTTTTTCCATTTAACTAAGCCGTACCAGATCGCAAGCGACAGTACGATCGCTTTCCAGTTGATGATGGAAAACAGCTCGGAAAACGCCAGGCTGCCATCCTCGCCGACATGGAGGAACGCTATCTTTGCCACGCCGATACCTGCTGCCGCAATCAGGGCGGTAGATGCCGCGCGCAGACCATAGAGGGCATTCTGTACGATCGAAGAGGATTTAAACTTATCGAGAATCTTCGAGATAATCACAATGATGATGACCGACGGCAGCACCAGTGAGAGAGGCGCTGCCAGTCCGCCGAGAATCCCTTTAATATGGAAGCCGACGTAGGTCGCCATGTTGACGCCCATCGGTCCCGGTGTGGACTCGGAGACAGCGATCATGTTGGAAATATCACTAAAAGTATACCATCCTGTCTCCTTGGAAATATTGTAAAGGAATGGCAGAGTCGCCAGTCCGCCGCCAATCGCAAACAGTCCGCAGCAGAAGAAGCGGAAGCCTAATTCAAGCATCAGCATCATTTCTTTTCCCCCTTTCCGCCCTTCAGTACAATCCCGATCGCACCCGCCACAACAACAAGAAGCGCCGGAGAAACCGATGTAAACAGCGCCAGTACAAACACAACCGCCGCAATCGCGATCGCTCCTTTATCAACCAGCGATTTCTTCGCCAGCTTGACAACCGCACTGCCGATCAGCACACAGACGCAGGCGCGGATGCCTGCAAAGGCGCTGCTCACAAAGCTAAGTTCAATAAAGTTAGAAATAAATGCCGCAATAATCATAATGATGACAAGCGACGGCGCAATGACTCCTAGTGTCGCCGCAATCGCCCCCGGAATTCCCCGATTCTTATAACCGACAAACGTCGCCGTGTTGACCGCGATGATACCCGGTGTACACTGACCAATCGCGTAGTAGTCCATCAATTCTTCATCCGTCGCCCAATGGCGTCCATTGACTACCTCTTTCTGCAGCATCGGCAGCATCGCATATCCGCCGCCGAAGGTAAAACCTCCGATTCTGGCAAACGTCAGAAACATATCCAGCAGTTCTTTCATTTCTGCCCACTCCCTTCCGTATTATCCCTACACTTTTATTTCTCTGGAATTTCCAGTATATACCTGCTTATGTATCATACCAGAATTCAAGGAGCCTGAAAAATACCATTCGGATATAGAATGTATATCGAAAAAATATAGTTCTCCTGTTATTCTATCGGATTTTGTTATATAATATATCTGCCATACACACAGTTTTCCAACGAATCCGAACAGGAAGGAGCATTTATGGAACTTCGCCAGTTATCCTACTTCGCCACCATCGTCAACGAGGGAAATATTTCCCAGGCAGCCAAAAAACTGAATATCTCACAACCGCCGCTCAGCCACCAGATGAAGCTTCTGGAGTCAGAACTGGGTGTGACGCTGTTTGAGCGCGGTTCCCGCCGCATCCGACTGACACCTGCTGGAAAGACGTTCTACGACCGGGCGCTTGCGATCCTCGATCTGAGCCAGGCTGCCCGCACGGAGCTGACTGCACAGAAACAGGAGATTCAGGGCGTTGTGCGCCTTGGCATCATCTCCTCCGCCGTCGAATTTGTGACCCGGCATTATCTTGCCCCATTCCGGCGATCCTATCCCAAAGCCCTGTTTGAACTCCATGAGTCCAATTCCTACCACCTGCTCGATCTGCTTCACTCCAACCAGATCGACCTCGCCGTGATCCGGACGCCATTTGCCAAAGCCGGGCTGGAGATGCAGACACTGCCGCCGGAGGCATTTCTGGCGATCGGGCGCGAAATGATCTGGAGCCATTACAAGGAATGCCCGAATGCCCTTCTGACTGATATTCCTGCTTCCGAACCACAAAAAAGCCATACGCCCACATCTCTTCCCCTCTCTGCCCTCACCCGCGCGCCGCTCATCCTTTACCGCCGCTGGCAGCCGCTGATTCTGGGATATTTTGAGGAACAGGCGCTGGAACCGAACATCGTCTGCATTGCCGACGATGCCAGAACCGCCCTTTTATGGGCGTCCGAAGGGCTGGGCATCGCGCTCGCGCCTGAATCTGCCCTCTGTTTAAATTCCGATCCCGCCCTGATCCGTCGGATCATCACCCAGCCGCAGATCCACTCAAGTATCTGTCTGGTCAAACGGAAGGAACGGAGTTTATCGCTGGTGGGGGATGCGTTTTTCCAAAGTTTCCATGCCACCGCTATTTCATAAATATGAATTTTATCCTATAAATTCAATTGACTTTACATTTTTTTCATTGACGTGTTTGTACGAAATCAGACATTTATCATACGCTGAATATTTTTTCATATATTACCGCATTCTGTTTAATTTTTCCAGCAAATTACTTTCGATATCGTTTTTTAATATAAATTACACAAAATTTTCAATATGTAACACAAATGGCAGATTTTTTTAGTTGACATATCGATAAACCGCACATATAATTGGCATCAATTCAGGAAAAGCAGAATAAACATAACAGAAAATAATTGCAAGGGCGCATCTCTTTTACGATGGATGCGTCCTTGTTTTTATTTATATGGCAACTGATCACGTGCCGGCTTACCGCGGGCACAGCTGAAAAAGAGGAGGAAATGTAAAGCCCGTCACTCTCTCCGGCGGACAGATGCAGCCAAAAGCGCTCCTCTTTGACGAACCGACCTCCGCACTCGACCCGGAGCTGGTCGGAGAGGTTTTAAACGTCATGAAGGAGCTGGCAAAATCGGGAATGACGATGGTCATTGTCACCCATGAGATGGGCTTTGCCCGTGATGTTTCTGACCGGGTGCTCTTTATGGCAGACGGCTATGTGGTTGAGGAAGGAAAGCCAGAGCAGATCTTTACCGCCCCGCAGCATAAACGGACCAAGGCATTCTTATCAAGACTGCTGGCATCTGCGTAGACCCACTATCAAAAACATAAGTGTCGACAGCCGCTTCGCGATCAATAAGATTGCGGAGCGGCTGTTTTCTGCCATAGGAAACCTCGTTCTATGTGCCATGGCACATTCCTTCTTATAAATTCAGATCTCCCAGACTGGAAAGATAATGTTTGCATATATCCAGGAATTCCCTGTTTTTTTCAGCGAAAAAGCTGTTCTTCATCCATACATAGTTAATGAAGTTTTTGCTTTTAAAATCGTTAATAAAAATCTGGCTCATAACACCGAGATCCAGTTTTTTCTGTACGACAAACTTGTATACAAATGAGAGACCAACATTTTCAATGACAAGATTGTGAATGGTATTGATGGTTCCGACTTCTACAAAAGAGGCGAAATTATGTATGTCCTGATTGTAACCGTGAAGAATAGAACGCAGATTGAAATAGGATTTTGAACCTTCTTCTCTGAAAATCAACCGATAGGGATTTAATTCTTTAAAATCTACGGTTTTTCCGGCCAGCGGATGAGTGGGAGCGCAGATGCAGATGGTTTCAGACTCGAATAATTCGTGGCATTCATATTCTTCCGGTGGACAGTAGGTATCCACAATACAAGCCTGGATTCTTCCGTTTGCTAATTGAACTAACAAGTCATCAGATTCTCCCATATAGATGCTGACCTTTTTTTCAGGGTATTTGTTCAGATATTTTCCCATTACTTTTGCAGCAAATGTTTCTCCGAATCCAGTCAGGGAACCTAGTTTGAAAACGTCAGGTTCGTTGATGGGGACAGAAAGCCGGTTTTTTATGATTTCTGAATCAGCCTGTACAGATTGGGCATATGAGCGGAGGAGACGTCCTTGATCGGTTAGGTGAAGTCTTTTTTTCTCATCATAATAAAATAGTTTTGTTCCGTAATACTGTTCCAGATATTTGATGTGCTGAGTTACGGCTGGTTGAGTCATATGAAGCTTTTCAGCGGTTTTGGTATAATTTTTCGTTTCACAGAGCTCTAAAAAGGTACTGAGCTTATAATTTAACACAGATATACTCTCTCCTTTCTGCGTGAATATCTGTATAAGGCGTTTAGTGGGGGTGGCTATATCAGATGTGAAATAACTCACATTTAGTAGCAAGAATGCCTTGGTATTCTTGAATTTGTAGACCGAAATTCAGACTAAAGTCTGTATAATACAGATTTATCACTTTATAAAATAACGTGATTTCATTTTATTTGATTTATGTGCTAAAATCAAGACAAAGAAAAATATTTCTCGTGAATTTCAAAATAGTATACTTAAAATTATGAATGTTAGGGAAAGGAGGAACTATGGAATACCCGATTGGAATTGAGATGTCGAAGGACTATTTATCGTATGAGGTCAGTAAGGCTGCGTACAAGCTGGTGCACGATGTTATGCTGGTGCAGCCGGGAGAGAACGTAGTAATTACCGGAGATACCTCTACGGATAAACGTGTACTGGAAGCTCTCATGAGTGCAGCTTATACTGTTGGAGCCAATCCGCTGCTTGTTTTCGCACCGACCAATTTAAATACCTATTCAGAACCGGCGGCTCCGCTTGGAAATGCAGTTGCTGTTTCAGATGTCTGGATTGAGTTATCATACGGTTCCATCTTCCTGAGTGATGCATGGAAGAGAGCAATTGATTTTGGCTGCCGTTACATTAATCTTACCGGTATGGATGCAACCATGATCGTGAATTGTATCGGAAGAGTCGATGTTAACAAGGTAGTAGAGCTGGGAGAGGTTTTAAAGGCTAAATTAGAGGCAGGAAACGATATTATCATTAAAGATAATAATGGAACTTATTTAACAGCCCAAAATGAGGGAAGAAAAGTTCGTCACTCCGGTCAGCTGGCAACCTTTAAGGGGTATCCGTTCATGATGGCTGGCCAGATTAGCTGGTGTCCAATAGAGGAAACGATTAATGGAACCCTTGTATTCGATGCTGCGATTTTCCCGCCGACCGACATGGGTGCAATTTCTGAAAATGTGAAACTCACCTTGGAAAATGGACGTGTAACTAAGATTGAAGGCGGAAAAGAGGCCGAACGTTTCAGCGCATGGCTGCATTCGTTCAACGATCCGAATATGTTCCGTTTGGCACACTATTCACTCGGATTCAATCCGGGCGTTATGAAACCAACCGGACGTATCGTAGAAGATGAACGAATTTTTGGATGCATGGAATTTGGTATTGGAAGTCAGGGTAAAATGATTCGCGGAAGCTACTGGACAGCAGCTTCTCACACAGACGGTGTAGTATCGAAACCTACAATTATCGTAGATGGCGTGACAATTGAGGAAAACGGAAAATATGTGGATCCGCAACTTGCTGAAATCTGCAAGCAGATGGGAGTTGAAGGATATTAATCTATAGTCGTTAACCTTATAACAGAGGAAAGGAGGAAGTTTATGAATAAAAAACACCCATCCGCATATGATCCGGCCATTATGTTGTTAAATATTTTAGTTTCTGTGATTGGTTCAATCATTGGTCTCGAGTTAATTGCCAGATTGGGAATCAGTACAAACACATCTATCATCGGTGCACTGTTTGCGATTATTATTGCCAGAATTCCGTTGAAGGTGTTCCAGAAATATAAAGATATTAATACCCAGAACCTTGTTCAGACAGCTATGTCAGGTGCAACGTTCGCTGCTTCAAACGGTATTTTCTTATCCATCGGTATTCCTTATCTGTTAGGAAGACATGATCTGGTTATTCCAATGCTGGTAGGTGCTTCATTAGCAGTAATCATTGATGCAACGATTCTTTATAAGGTGTTTGATACAGAGATGTTCCCGGCAAAGGAAGCATGGGCACCCGGTATTGCAGCAGCAGAGGCTATGCTGGCAGTTGCTGAAAAAGGAAAGAACTCCGTTATCCTTATGATTGGTATGGTTGGCGGAATCGTTGGAAAGATTTTTGGTATTCCGACCGATATCCTGGGTGTAGGCTGGATTGGAAATATGTGGGCTCTTGGTGCATTTGGCGTGGGCCTTCTGATTTCCGAATACACTCCGAAATTCTTCAACATCAAACTTGGTGATTATTATGTACCTCATGGTGTCATGATTGGTGCCGGATTCGTTGCTCTTATCCAGATGATTCTGATTCTTCAGAAAAAGAGCAAGAAAGAAAAAGAAGCGGCAGCAGCTGAGGCTGCAACTGGAAAGGTAGAAAAGAAAGAATTTACCAGAAGCTTAAAGAGCATGAAGTTCTCCCTTGCAGAAGGTTTTGGCGCATATATTCTGGTATCCATTGTTATGGCAATTATGTGTGGATTTTCGGCAGATATGAGTGCTGGAATGTTCGTATGGTGGATTATCTTTGCAGCCCTTTCTGCAATCATTTCCGAGCTGATTGTTGGTATCTCCGCCATGCACTCCGGATGGTTCCCGGCATTTGCAACAGCTTTCATTTTCCTGATTCTTGGAATGCTGTTTGGATTCCCACCGGCACAGCTGGCAATCCTGGTTGGCTTTACTTCTGCAACCGGACCGGCCTTTGCTGATATGGCGTATGACCTGAAATCTGGTTATATTGTCAGAGGCAACGGTGAAGATGTTCCGTTTGAGATGGAAGGAAGAAGACAGCAGTATATTGCAAAAATGGTCAGTGCTGTAATTGCAATTCTGGTTGTTCTCTTTACTTACAAAGCATATTTTGAAAAAGGAATGCTCGCACCGGTTGATGCTGTATATGTGGCAACTATTGATGCAGGAACTAATATGGCAGTAGCAAAAAACCTGATTATCTGGGCTATCCCGGGAGCACTTCTTCAGGCAATCGGCGGTTCAGGCCGTCAGTTAGGTGTTTTATTTGCGACAGGTCTTCTGATTGCTTCTCCGATGGCTGGTATTACAGTACTCGTTGGTCTTTTGATTCGTTACATTGTAGTTAAGAAATATGGTGATCTTGGACAGAGTAAACTGTATATTCTGGGTGCCGGATTCATTACCGGTGCCGCCCTGTACAGCTTCTTCAGCTCCACGATGAACCTTGGAAAGAAACTTAATAAATAAAAATATATATTATAGGAGGAACTTATTATGGAATATCCCGTTGGCGTAGAAATGTCAAACACCTACTTATCATTTGAAGTAACAAGTGCTGCTTTAAAACTGGTACGTGATTTCATGCTTGTAAAAGAGGGTGAAAATGTAGTTATCACCGCTGATACATCTGCAGATTTCCGTGTGGTTGAGGCGGTTGCAGGTGCAGCATATTCAGTTGGTGCAAATCCGGTTATTATTCACTATCCGACTTCCGGAAAAGCGTATGAAGAACCGATTCGCCCGGTTGCAGATGCAGTAGTGCATGCAGATGTATGGATTGAGTTAGCATACTATTGCTCTATGCATACTCCTTGCTTTAGAAAAGCAATGGAGAATGGTGCAAGATTTACTTGCTTAAATGGTATGGATGTTATCATGCTGGTAAATACGGTTGGCCGTGTTGACTATGATGTCCTGATTGAATTTGGTGAGTATCTGACAGATAAAGTTCATCGCTCAAATGAAGTAATTGTTACGGATAAGAATGGAACAAATTTAGTTGGCTACAATCAGGGACGCGGCGTTAAACATTCTGGACAGAGAGCAACCAAGAAGGGCTATCCGGTTATGTTAGGCGGTCAGGTAAGCTGGTGTCCGGTAGAGGAGACTATCAATGGTAAATTAATTTTTGATTCTGCTCTGTTCCCACCGGATACATTAGGTCTTCTTAACAGTAATGTAGAGCTGACCCTGGAAAAAGGTGTTGTAACAAAAATAGAAGGCGGAAAAGATGCTGCTATCTTCGAAAAATGGCTGAATAAATTTAATGACCCGAATATGTTCCGTCTGGCTCATTATTCCATCGGCTTTAACCCGGGCGTAACCAAACCTACCGGACGTATTGTTGAGGATGAGAGACTCTTTGGATGTATCGAGATGGGTATCGGAAGTCAGGGAGCCAGCTTAATGGGAGCTTGCTGGGATGCTGCTGCTCATACAGATGGTATTGTTTCTAAACCGACGATTCTTCTGGATGGCTATAAGCTGGAAGAAAACGGAATCTATGTAGATCCGGAAGCAAGAAAATTCTGTAAAGCACTTGGCGTTGAAGGATATTAATCATTACAATGGTAGTAAACATACCTAAATAATACCTCTAATTGGGAAAGGGCGCTGTCAGAATTGTCAGCGCCCTATTATCTCAAAAGCGTTTATCCTAAATTTTCGTATCAAATTGTATGTACGGGGAGATTATATTTATGGAAAGACAATCTAAAAATGAAAAGCTGCTTCAATATTTTAAAGATATCTGCCTTATTCCGAGACAAACCGGTGACGAGGAAGCGATCAGCCAGTATCTGCTCGATTTTGCAAAAGCCAGAGGCCTGCAGGCAGAACGGGATGCCCATCATAATGTGCTGATTCGGAAACCGTCAACGATTCCTGGATATAAGGGACCAACGGTTATTGTGCAGGGTCATATGGACATTGTCTATGAAAAGAGCGCAGATAGCACTCATAAGTACGAAGATGGTATCCATGTTGTGGAAGAAGATGGCTATTTGAAATCAGCGGATGGAACCTCTCTTGGTGCTGATAACGGACTGGCAGTTGCTTATGCAATGGATTTGCTGGATCGAAATGATCTGCCGCTTCCGGCCCTGGAGATTTTAATTACTTCCAGTGAAGAAGTGGGCCTAGAGGGAGTTAAACATCTGGAACTTACAGATGTCAAAGGAAGCTATCTGATTAATTTGGATGCAGAAGAAGAAGGTGTTTTCTTTACAAGCTGTGCAGGAGGAGTCAGAACTGATCTTTCTCTTCCGCTGAAATATACGGGCTCAACGGAAGATATTACATATACATTAACATTATGTGGATTAAACGGAGGACATTCGGGTCTGGATATAGCTCTTGGAAAAGCAAATGCAATTCAGCTTGTGGGAAGAATTCTTTATCATATTGCTCCATTTGCACGTATTTCTTCGCTGGATGCGCCTGGAAAAGCAAATGCAATTGCATCTAAGGGAACGATTGTTATGCACACATCAAGCCAGGACGAAGAGGCATTATTAAAAGAACTCTCTAAACTGGAAGAAATGCTGAAAGCACAGTTTTCTGAAACAGAAAACCTGTCATTCCGCCTGGAGAAGGAAGAGCAGAAAAAAGAGGTAACTGTGTTTACAGAGGAAACGGTGAATTTGATTATCGAGGCAATTACGTTTCTTCCGTGCGGCGTTATCAGCCGAACCAGAGAAAATGTGGAAATGGTACAGACATCTTCTAATATAGGCAGTATGACGATTCAGGATGGAACACTTGAATTCCTGTGTTCCGGAAGAAGTTCTGTGAAATTAGAAAAAGCACAGTTAAAAGAAAAAATGCAGATATTATCGAAGGCACTGGGAATGAACTGCACCTTCCATGGTGATTATCCGCAGTGGGAATATCGTAAAGAATCTAAACTTCGTGATATTTGTGCGAAGACATACCGTGAGTATTCTGGAAAAGATGCTGTTTTCACAGGAATTCATGCCGGAATTGAATGTGGATATCTGGCAGAAAAACTGGGAGAGCATATCGATATGATTTCCTGTGGGGCAAATCTTTATGATGTTCATACACCGCATGAAAAAGCAGATGTGGAATCTTTCTATCGGATGGAAGAAGTAATTATTGCGATCCTTCAGGAGATTGCAAAAGCTTAGTGTTTAGCACAATATAATATATTAAAGCCCCGGAATCAAAAAATTCCGGGGCTTTTGCTGTGCATGTATGAAGTTTTACAGTCTCGCAATTACTGCGTCCACATATTCCTCGGTGGTTGCAGTTCCATGCAGATCTCTTGTCAGGTGCTTGCCTTCTGCCAGAACCTCATCCACAGCCTTGCGGATGCGTCCGGCGGTCTCATTTTCACCTAAGTACTCTAGCATCATGCAGGCAGACCAAAGGAATGCGGTCGGGTTTGCCAGGTGCTTGCCTGCAATATCCGGTGCGCTGCCATGTACGGCCTCAAACATAGCATAGTCAGAACCGATATTGCTGGATGGAACGAGTCCCAGGCCTCCGATCAGGCCGCTGCACAGGTCCGAAAGAATATCTCCGTACAGGTTCTGCATTACCATAACATCAAACTGGTTTGGATTCATGACAAGCTGCATGCAGGTGTTATCGATGATTTTATCATCACCTTCAATCTCCGGATATTCCTTTGCAATCTCTTTGAAAATGGAAAGGAACATGCCATCGGACATTTTCAGGATATTTGCCTTATGAATACAGGTTACTTTCTTGCGTCCGTTCTTTTTCGCATACTCGAATGCATCGCGGATAATGCGCTCGCTTGCCTGTCTTGTAACAATCTTAATTGCATGAACTGTATCCGGATTTACCTGTTCCTCTACACCAACATAAAGACCTTCTGTATTTTCGCGGAAAATCACGATATCCACATTCTCAAATGGAGTTTTTACGGCCGCGTTGGACTTAACCGGGCGGATATTGGCATACAGGTCATACTGTCCGCGAAGTGTTACATTCAGGGAGCGGAATCCTTTTCCAACCGGAGTCGTAATCGGGGATTTTAAGAGTACTTTGGTGCGCTCGAAGGAAGCATACGCTTCCTCTGGAATCAAAGCACCGTTGCGTTTCCACTCATCCTCACCAACATTGAAAATTTCATATTCCAGCGGTGCATCTGCCGCTTTTAAAATCTTTAACACATTATCAACTAACTCCGGACCGATACCATCGCCGCGAAATACTGTAATTTTATGACTCATTTCTTTATCCTCCTTCTTGATTTTCCCAATCGTAACTGTTCAGTACCTTCACAGTCACGCGCAGTAAATGCGCAGACCTACTGAACAGTTACTTCCAATCTTCATATTTTATCGAAAGCTGCCAGAACAGGCTGACAGCTTTTCGAACAAACAACTTCCCAATTAAATTTCCCTTACAGAACAACCGCTACAATCAGGTTATATACCGCACAGCAGATAACGCTGATCGGCACTGCCACAAAAAGCAGGCGGTTGAACAGGTGATTTCGGTCTTCCTCGTTTCCGCAGGAACCAAGAATCAGGCTGCCGCCGGATGAGAACGGGCTGATCGCACTGCTCTGTGCACCAAGGATCGTGCAGGCAAAGAGTGCTGCCGGATTTAATCCGGTTGCTGCCGCAAGTCCCGGAATCAGCGGGAACAGGGCCGGTGCTACAACACCTGTCGTAGAGCTGAAGAAACTCATAAATGCGCCTACAAAGCTGAATGCCAGCGGAATCAGGGCTGTCGGAACATTGGAACCAATCCATGCGGATAATGCATCAATGGTACCGGCCTGAACTGCAACGGCGATAAGCATGCCGGCTCCGGCAATCATGAGGATGGTGTTCCACGGAACACGTGCAATCACTTCCTTCTGCGGTGCCAGATCAAAGAGCAGTGCGATGATGGTAAAGCAGAATGCCACCAGTCCTACATCAACCTTTCCGGCAATTTTTCCAATCAGTTCATTGCCAGGAACCGCCATCTTTAAGAGCGGGAATATCAGGACAATCACCATCATCAGAATCATTAAATGCAGGGTTGTTTTCTGTTTCTTGTCAAACGGCTCCGGGCGATTGAACGTTACGCCTTTTCCGATACCGCGGTTGCTCTTGAAACCGAAACGGAAAATTGCAATCAGAATCAGGGAAAATACAATCGCGAAACCAAAAATTTTCATTTCATCTACAAAGGAATTCGTTGCTTCAAATGCCGGTTCTGCTTCATAAGCAGTATCAATCAGACCGCGGAATACGACACCCAGCGAAGCTGTGGGGAAGTTTCCGCCTGCCAGTGCACCGCAGTTGATCGCCACCGCGCCGGTCAGCTTGTCCATCTTTGCTTCCTCACAGATAAGGATGGTAATCGGTGCCAGGAATGCCAGAACGGTAAAGTATGCAGCACCCATAACAGAAAGTACAACTGCTACAAAAAATAATGCAAAAGGAAGCATGCCCGGAAACTTACGGCACATATAGAGAAGACTGGCCGACATTTTTTCAAGGGTTCCATTCACAGCTGCAAAGTTGTAAAACAGTGATACTGACAGGATGACGAACATGGTGCTGACCGGCCAGAAGCCAATCAGTTCTTTTGTTTTCAATCCCATGCCAAAACAACCAATCAGGTATGCAAAGGCAATACAGAAAAATCCCGTATTGATTTTCGTTTTATATCCCAATATAACGGCAACCGCAATGGATGCCACCAAAATTGCACTTAACATATGACGCGTCCCCCTATTCTTCGATGCCCAACAGTTTTGCCGGAATAGTGTGTGTCATATGGTACACGTGTTCTTCCGGAATTCCATGATCTACCAGATACTGCATATATTCTGCCAGCGCCAGCTCCCAATGCGGGTTTTCTGTCTGGCCGCCATCGGTATCAACCATGACATTTTTATAGCCAACCTCTTTGATGAGTTCCAGGTTGTCTGCCAGATTGCTCTTATACTTTCCGCCGCCCATGTTCTGTGCATAGCAGCGCTCTAAGATAACGTCATAATCCTTTACCAGGCGAAGCTGATCCTCATGGCTCATGCCTACAATCCACCATTCAGGATGGGTTACAACGATGTTTTTTACTCCCATATCCCGTGCAGCTTCCACAACAGTGAAAATCTCCTCCGGTGCGATGTGAGCGGTTCCCAGTACCGCATTGTGGTCGCGGATCAGTTCCAGCACGGAACGAAGCTCCGGCACGATCTTTCCATCTTTTACGACCTCCACGCTCTGGCTCAGATCCTGGTTCATCTTCTGCATATGGTTCTTCGCCGACTGGGTCGGAAGCCATACCACCTTTGCTCCCAGGCGAAGCGCCACATCGACTGCCTTCGGATTGATGCCGCCGACTACCTTATTTAAGGTAATACTGCCAAACATCGTAAAATTGTTCGTTTTCCCGTGTACAATCTCGTTGTGGCGGTTGCACAGATACGCCCGATCCATCGTGGTTCCCTGATGCGTCTTGATGACGATAGCGCGTGCCCCAACCCGGATCGCCGCCTCCATCAGTTCGAAATCATCATACGCCCGCAGACGCAGATCTGGATTCGTGTGAACGTGCATGTCGATAACACCCTTCATTAAATCCTGTTTCATCTTGCTTATTCCTCCTATTTATAATCGTCCACAGAGGCTTTTTCAAAGCTGTGTTCCCTCGCCGGATTCCGATTCGATTTTCCAGCCGCTGCTTCAGTCTCTGCCATTGATTTTTGCTTGTTTTTATCTTATACTATTTTTGTTATAGGAGAAAGGCAAGATTTGTTATACCAGATATCGGAAATTCCGATATCTCGTGAGGGGGATTCTCATGGATTTAAAGGAACTAGACTATATCGTAACCGTCGCTAACGAGGGAAGCATCTCCCGCGCAGCTGAAAAACTGTTTATGGCGCAGTCGAGCTTAAGCCAGGCGGTCCGCCTGTTTGAACAGGATCTGGGGACGCCGATTTTCGTCCGTACTGCCCGCGGGGTCCGTCCAACCTCTGCCGGGGAGGCATTTATTTTCCATGCCAGACAGATTTTACAGCAGTACCAGGAGGCGCGCAGCGAGGCTTCGGATATTGAAAATTTAAAGGGCGGCACTGTCATTTTCGGCATCAGTACCTACCGAGGAACCTACCTGCTGCCGCCGGTCCTGAAAAAATTCCATGCCCTGTATCCACGGGTTCATGTGGAGATCTGTGAGATGGACAGTATTGATCTGGAAAATAAGATTTTAGAGGGACTTTTAGATCTGGCGCTGATAGCCGCGCCGCCGGTTCGGATCAAACACGGTGTGGATTTCTTGATGCGGGATGAGATCATGATCGCCACCACCGCCGACCACCCGGTCATGGCGTTTGCGAAGCCATGTGAATCGGAGCCGGAACAGATGTGGATCGACCTAAAGGACACCGCACCATTTGAGTATATTCTGGGACCGCCCAGCACCGTCCTCGGACGGACTGGCCGCCGCTCCCTGCGCGAGGCTGGCGTGGAACCGCTGGGACTCGACACCTACCTCTCCGCCTCCTTCGCTGCGGCGATGGCGCGGGAGGGAGTCGGACTCGCATTCACCTACCGTTCCTGCCGCATCATGCGGGATGAGTTCCGCTATCTGCGGATCGGGAAAGATGGTATTTTCCTCGATCTGGCGCTCGCTTGGCCCGCTGGAAAATACCGCTCGCGGGCGGCGATGGCGCTCGCGAAGCTGTTTCAGGAGATGGCGCCGGAGCTGCTGAAGCGGTGAGCTTTTTTACCCCAACTCTTCCGGCAGCGCCTCAAAGAAAATATCCTTCCAGGCACGTTTCAGCTGTTTTTCATGAACTACATAGGGCTGCACTCCAATATATTTAGGAACGTTATCACTGACCAGGGATTTAGCAACTGCAAGAGCGGCCGCTTTTCCCTGGTCATATGGTCTCTGGGTGCTGAGTCCTTTTACAAATCCTTGATTCATTTCTTCTGCAATCTCAAAATCCAGATCCGTGGTAAAGACAGCAATATCTGTCCGGTTCAAAGCTTTCAGGGCCTTGATGGCGAGCAGGGCGGGGCGGTCCCAGCTCACATAGAGCGCCTGGATATCCGGGTGCTCGTTTATCATCTCATAGCATACCTTGTAGGCATTTTCAATTTGAATAAATCCCTTTCTGGCAGTGATTTCAATGTCGGGATAGGATTCCCTTAATATTTTTTCGGCACAGTTATCACGCTCGGTAGTGCCGTAAAACATGGCGCCGTGGATGATGAAGCCGACTTTGGCGTGCGGTTTTTCTTTCAGGTATTCGCCGATCATGCGCCCTGTATTGGTGCCATTTTCCCGCTCATTGACGGAGATACATGAGACGTAATTGTTCCGGCTGAAATTCTGCGGGACATTGCTTAAAAAGACCAGCCGCGTCATTTTGGACAATTCCTGAAATGCCGGACCCGTCTGGACATCGTCGGTGGGGATGGCGATGACGGCGTCCGGGTGCTGCATTTTGATGCTTTCGAGCTGCATATTCTGGAGGGCAGGATCAAAATGGGCGTCCATGGTGGAAATAATATCGATTCCGTACTGTTCCAGTTCATCCCGGATGCCTTTCTGATGCAGGGCAGCCCAGGCAGTTCCAGTGCAGTGGAAGGAGATGGCGACGCGGTAATTTCCGGTTCGCAAAAGCTGTTTTTCCTCCTTGGAGAGCCGGATGCTGTCCGGAGATACGGCGTGTTCACCGAGCGGTCCGTTGTCGATGATCCGGGTGGAATCGCGCAAAATCAGCTCTACATCTGCGTAGTGGGTCAAAGGTGCGCCGGAGAGGTGGTTGATCTCGTCAAAGAGTGCCTGCGAGGCGAGTTCTGCCATCTGGTCGATATCCCGGTGGATGCAGGATAGCGGTGGGGCGGTCAGCTCGCACCAGAGCATATCGTCAAATCCGATGATGGAAATATCGCGCGGACAGTCTTTTCCCAGCTCCCGCAGCGCCTTGAGAAGAAACATAGTCAGCCTGTTTCCGCCGGCGATGATGGCGGTGGGGAGATACCGGGTGATGCTTTTCTGAATATTCAGGCTGATGGTATCACTGGACTGATACAGATTGATCTCCGCGATGCAGGAACTGCTCAGGGTATGGTTAGCGGAGAGAAGTGCCCGCTCATATCCGGCAATCTTGTCCTGTTTGGCGAGGCTGTCTGTTTTTTCTACCAGAAACAGCACATTTTCGTGTCCGCTCTCAAAAAAATAGGAAGTAGCGGAGTGAAATGCTTTGGTGTAATCAAAAAGAATCCGCGGTGTGACATCGTCATCGATGAATCGTTCGACACAGACAAACGGGATACCGGATTCATATAGAAATGAATAGGCAGCCGGATTGCTGCTTGCCGGGGAGAGAAAGATGCCGATGGTCTTGGCACTGGAGATTAAGTTTTGCAGGATGCTTTTCTCCTCTTCCGGGCTGTCGTTGGTGGCGGCGGTGTAAAACTGATAGCCCTGGCTGGTCGCGTAGGACTGCAGCTGATTGCACAGATCGCAGTAGAGCGCGCTCTTGATATTTGGAAAGACAGCGACAATCTGCGAACTGCGTCCGCTGCGGATTTTACGCACCTTTTTTTTGATTTTTTCAGAATATCCACTTTCTTCAATAATAGCTTCGATTTTATCCACCAGTTCCGGGCTGACGTAGCGCGTATGGTTGATAACATGGGAAACGGTGGCGATGGAGACGCCTGCCTTTGCTGCGATTTCTTTGATGGTCATAAAACTCCCCCTTGCTGGTGCGGACTTAGTACGGCTGTTCCTGTGCGGCTGGATTCGAATTTGCCGCAGTTTTGTGTTTCTGTTTTTTGATTATAGCACAAAAATAAAGGTAAAACGATAAGATAAACAAAATTTACGTAAAAAATTAAAAGGAACAGTAGAAGTGCATAAATATCAATAAAACAGGATGAATATATCGCTGAAATTAGTGCAATATGCCAAAAGAGTATTGACGAAAGGGCATGGAATAGAGTAATATCTAGATATCAGACAGGGAGACTCCTTTCAGAAAGAAATTTTTACGTAAAAATAAAAAGAAAACTATAACAATCCGTTTGAAATGCACTAAACAGTGATGAAGTAAGAGGAGGATCAGATTTATGAAAAAAAGTCTTAGATTTACAGCAGCAGGTCTTTCAATTTGCATGATGGCAGCAATGTTGGCAGGATGCAGCTCTTCCAGCAGTACCGATACAACAGCGGCAGCTGATGCTTCTGAGGCAGCGGCAGATACGCAGGAAGCTGAGGCAAAGACCAGCGATTTATCGTTTGCATTCTGTACGAATACTTTAAACAATACTTTCCAGAGTTCCATTGATGCAAAGCTCAGCGAGCTGTGCAAGGAAAACGGCATTTCCTACACCTGCCTGGATCCAGATTATGATTTAAACAAGCAGCTCAGCCAGTTATCTGACTGTGCAAACAGCGGTTACGATGCAGTGTTTGTTATCCCGGTTGACTCCGCAGGTATTACCTCCGGACTGGCTGAGATTGCAGACGCAGGCATTCCGATTTTCAACGTAGATACCGCAGTCATCGATGATGATATTGAACAGTTCGTGACACAGTTCGTTGGAACCAACGCATACATGGCAGGTCAGTTAGTGGGCGAGCAGATGACGAAAGATTATCCGGATGGCGCAAAGATTGCAGTTCTGGATTTCCCGTCCAATGAAAGCTGCGTGGATCGTGTCAATGGTTTTCTTGAGGGTCTTGGCGATCAGAAAGATAAATTTGAGATTGTAGCACAGCAGGATGGCGGTGCAGCGCTCGATCAGTCGATGGGACTGGCTGAGGATATCATCACAGCAAACCCGGATCTGGAAGCATTCTTCTGTATCAATGACCCGTCTGCCCTGGGTGCGGCAGCAGCTATCAAGGCAGCAAACAAGACCGGCGAGATCGGTGTATATAGCATCGATGCATCCCCGGATGGAAAACAGGCACTCTTAGACGGCGAGTTCACCGCAGTTGCATGCCAGGTTCCGCTTCAGATTGCAGAATATGCATTTGACGCAGCTGAGAAATATGTAGGCGGCGATACCGCAATCGATGAGAAGAAAGTATATCTGGATTCCCATCTGGTAGAGAAAGAAGAGGCAGAGAAGACTCTGAACGACTGGCAGTAATGAACTGCGAGGAAGCTTAACAGTTACGTGAAATAAAATAAAACATGGAAAATGCGGCGATGGGGTTCATTGCCGCATTTCTAAAAAACGGAGGGTTCTATGGGAAAAACAATTCTGGAAATGATAGATATCAAGAAAAGTTTTTCCGGGATCTATGCATTGTCAGGGATCAATTTTTCCCTGGAAATGGGCGAGGTTCATGCGCTTCTGGGAGAAAATGGAGCGGGTAAATCAACGCTTATCAAGGTCCTTGGAGGAATTTATAAACCGGACAGCGGAACAATCAAGATTAATGGTCAGGAAGTTGAGATAAATGGTGTTTCGGACGCCCAGGAGAAAGGAATCGGAATCATACATCAGGAGATCGTCCTGGTTCCGTATCTGACGGTCGCGCAGAACCTGTTCCTGGGACGGGAAATCAAGACGAAATTCGGCACCGTGGATATGCGGGAAACGAACCGCCGGGCAGGCGAGATGCTGGCAAACCTCGGGGTCAATATCCACCCGGATACGCTGGTAGAATCTTTGACGATCGCCCAGCAGCAGATGGTTGAGATTGTAAAGGCGGTATCCTTCGACGGACGGATCATCGTCATGGACGAGCCGACGTCCTCCCTTTCCAATGACGAGGTAGAACAGTTATTTGGAATCATTGAGAGATTAAAAGCAAAACAGGTAAGCATTATATATATTTCCCACCGTATGGAAGAACTGTTCCGAATCTCGGATCGGGTTACCATCATCCGCGATGGCGCCTATGTGGGAACGAAAAAGACATCGGAGACGAATGCAAACGAGCTGGTAGCCATGATGGTAGGACGGGAGTTAGAGAGCTTCTATGCCAGAGATTACAACGATCTGGAACATGCAGAAACGGCATTGGAAGTGAAGAATTTAACCTGTGAGGGTGTGTTTTCAGATATCAGCTTCCGGGTAAGAAAGGGAGAGATCCTGGGATTTGCGGGTCTGGTCGGAGCCGGACGAAGCGAGATCATGGAATGTATCTTTGGAGCCAGAAAATACCAGAGCGGAACCATTCTTTTAAATGGAAAGGAAGTCCGCTTCACGACACCGATCCAGGCAATCAAGGCGGGCATCGGACTGGTGCCGGAGGATCGGAAAAAACAGGGACTTGTCCTTGGCAATACGGTCGGTTTTAACCTCACGCTGGCATCGATTGACTCTTATATTAACGGAATTGCCATCAGCGACCGGAAATGTCAGGAAGTGATTGATTATTATAAAGAAAAGCTTCATATCAAAGCAGTGGCAGACCGGGTGGAACTGGTGGAAGCAGGAAGCCTTTCCGGCGGAAACCAGCAGAAGATTGTCCTTGGAAAATGGCTGGCAATCAAGCCGGATGTCCTGATTCTGGACGAGCCTACGAGAGGCGTCGATGTCAATGCGAAGTTTGAGATTTATTCCGTTATTAATGAGCTGGCGAAGGCGGGTATCGCCGTTATCATGGTATCCAGCGAGCTGCCGGAGATCATCAATATGTGCGATAACGTATGTGTCATCAAGGCGGGAAGAATGACGGGAATGCTCGGAAGAGAAGAACTGGATCAGGAGAAAATCATGCAGTATGCAGCAGGAGGCGAAGAGTGATGAACGGAAAGAAAAGTACAGCAGGCAATTCGGTACTCTCGGTATTTACCGGAAATACAGGAATTATTGGAGTGCTGGTTATCTTATGTGTGGTAGTCGCACTGGCAACGGATAAATTTTTGACACCGAGCAATATTATTTCAGTGCTCAGACAGATTTCCATTAATACATACATTGCACTGGGAATGACATTGATTATCATTCTCGGACACATTGATCTGGCAGTTGGCGCGATCGTAGCGATGAGTGGAACTCTGACCGTAGGATTTGTAGTCAATCAGGGACTTCCGATTGGCGTGGCGATTGCGGCTGGCATCATCATCGGCGTTGTGGCTGGTCTGATTGATGGTATGGTTGTATCGAAATTCCGTGTTCCGGCATTTATCATTACGATGGCAATGATGAATGTCTGCAACGGTATTGCGTATGTATATTCGGGCGGACAGTCCACCCGTATTACGGATAAATTTTTCATTGCAATCGGAACGGGTTATCTGTTTAACATTATTCCGCTGCCGGTTGTCTATATGGTTATTTTAATTATCGTATTTAGTTTTCTGCTTTCTAAAACAAAATTTGGTACTTATGTGTATGCAATCGGCGGAAACCGTGAGGCGGCGCGTCTCTCTGGTGTTCCGATCAAGAAAGTGGAGATCATCGTGTTTACATTGTCGGGCGCCCTGGCGGCGTTTGCAGGTCTGGTTCTGGCATCGAGAATGTATTCCGGACAGCCGTCCGTCGGAAGTGGCTATGAGATGGATGCGATCGCAGCCTGCGTCCTCGGCGGAACCTCTATGGCAGGCGGACGCGGACGTATCAGCGGCACAGTATTCGGTGCGATGGTAATCGGTATTATTTCCAATGGTCTGAATCTGATCGGTGTCAGCTCCTACTGGCAGCTGATTGTAAAAGGTCTGATCATTGCCTGCGCGGTTGTACTGGATTCCCAGAAAGGAAATCTGGCACTTTTAAGAAAGAAGAAATAATTTTTTATTACAGTTCAGCCATGCTGGACCCACCGCGCTTCTTGTTTTCATGAATATGGAAACGAGAAGATGTCATAGCTGAATTGTAACAGTTTTTTTGATAGAGAAGGAGAGCAGATATGGACTTTTTCAGAAAAATGTCATTTGCGGATTCAACCGGTGACGCGATTCCGTTTTATCATGAAGGTAAATATCATATTTTTTCACTGACATCCCCGCCAGGAACCACGGTATATCCGGCGAGACTGCGTACTACCTGGAGCCACTCTGTTTCGGAGGATCTGGTACACTGGGAGGAGCTGCCGACAGCACTGTATCCGGGCGAGGGCGATGAGCCGGATGCGTCCGGCGTGTGGACGGGCTCGGTTATCTATGGCGAAGGAAAATATCATGCATTCTATACGGGTTACTGCCTGACGGCAGAATATCAGCAGACGATCTGCCATGCGACGAGCGAGGATGGTATCACCTGGACGAAGGACGCGGCAAACCCGGTTATCACGCCGATGATAGAGTTATATGAAAAGCTGGACTGGCGCGATCCGTATGTATTTTATAATGAGGAAGATAAATGCTATTGGATTCTGATCTCGGCGAGACGGCTTGATATGCCGGTGACAAGACGCGGCTGTATCGTCCTGTACCGCTCGAAAGATCTGGTAAACTGGGAGTATTATGGTCCGTTGTATTCGGCAGGCAATACGAATTGCCCGGAATGCAGCGAGATGTACAAGATAGGCGATACCTGGTATCTTTCCTATTCCCGCTTTTCCGAGTTTGGCAACACGATTTACCGCACTTCCAAATCTCCGTTTGGACCGTGGAAAAAGCCGAAGAAAGACGGCATCGGCGGACGCCGCTTCTACGCAGCTAAATCCATGCAGGATGACAACGGGCGCCGTTTCTACTTTGCCTGGGAGCATGACCGTGCAGAAAACAGCGACCGCGGCGAGTGGTACTGGGGCGGCACGTTCTGTATTCCGCATGAGGTCGTTGCAACGTCAGACGGACAGCTGGATGTGAAGCTTCCGGAAGAGTATGTAAACTGCTTTAAAGAGAAAGTTGACTGGAAATACCTTCCGGTCATGGGAGAATATAAGCTGTATGGAGATACAACGGTTGAGCTGGATGGATGCGGGACAACCTCGTATGGTTTCCTGGAGCAGCCGGAAGAAAAGTTCCTGTTTACCGGCACGGTGATCCCGAAAGAAGCGAATGATTCCTTCGGAATCCTGTTGAAATCCGACTGGGAGGCAAGCGGCTGCCTGTTCTTAGAGTTTGATGTGGCGATGCAGCGAGTGTCCCTTCTGTCCCTGCCGATGGGAGTTGACCCGTTTTGGGAGCAGTCCTGCCAGGCGGTTCCGAAGGCAACCGAACCTGGACCGGATGGCGTTCGGGTGGCTGAGAAGACCTTTGAGATTAAAGATGGACAGGCAATTGATGTAAAGATTTCGGTCGATCATGATATGGTTGAGGTGTTCGTGGGCGAGCAGGTGGCATTTACCTATCGTATTTTCCGGAAACCGGAGTACGAGATCGGTCTGCTGGCGCAGGACGCGAAAGTAGAATTTGCAAATATCGCGATTCGGAAGTAAAATTCCTTGTGAGAGACGAATGGATGTGGCTGTCCGCCTGTGAGAGGGCTGGATGGCGGCACCATTGATATAACTTGTAATACGGAGGATGATTCGTATGAGAATAAAAACAGACATCACAGCGCTGGGAGAGCTTCTGATCGATTTTACTCCAGCAGGCGTTTCACAGCAGGGAATGCGTCTGTTTGAGCAGAATCCGGGAGGTGCGCCGGCCAATCTGCTGGCGGCTGCTGCGAAATTTGGAAGGAAGACAGCATTTATTGGCAAGGTAGGTAAGGATATGCACGGTGATTTCCTGAAGGAAACCCTGATCCGGGCAGGTATCAATACGGACAACCTGATTCAGGATGAGAAGTATTTTACCACGCTTGCATTTGTAAGCCTGAAAGAAAACGGGGAGCGCGAATTTGCCTTTGCGAGGAAGCCGGGGGCAGATACGAATCTGTGCATGAAAGAGATCGATCCGGAGATCCTGGAAAATACGAGAGTATTTCATGTCGGTTCCCTGTCGCTGACCGATGATCCATCCCGGACGGCAACATATGAGGCGATCAATATTGCTAGAAACAGCGGTGCGGTGATTTCCTACGATCCGAACTACCGGGCGGCGCTCTGGAGTGATCCGGAGACCGCACAGCTTCGGATGCAGTCGCTGATTCCCTATGTAGATATGATGAAGATTTCGGATGAAGAAACCTCGCTTCTGACCCCGTATCAGGACCCAGAGGAAGCGATTCAGTATCTGCTCCGTCAGGGAGTGCACCTGGTGGCAGTGACGCTCGGAAGAGATGGCGCCCTGATCGGCAATGAAAATGGAATCATAAAAGCAGAGGGCTTTTCCTCCCATGCGGTCGATACAACCGGCGCTGGTGATTCCTTCTGGGGAGGTTTTCTCGCCTCCTATCTGCAGGAAGAAACCTCGCCGGAACACCTGACCCGGGCGCAGATGATTCAGTTTGGCAGGGTCGGCAACGCGGTGGCAAGCCTGTGCGTCGAACGCCGCGGCGGAATCTCGGCAATTCCGGAGATGGAGGAGATTGAAGAGAGGCTGAGAGGCTAAAAGAAAAGATAGAGTAAATAGTTGGTAACTAGCCTCAGATTGGTCATCTGTGAATGACACAAAACCCCAGAGAGTGGCAACTCTCTGGGGTTTTGTTATGTGACCGTTTGGATATATTAATATTCCTCCACATGCAGCAGATGATGTGCACGATCGGATAACGGAGCTTCAAGATACTCGTCATACAGTGTCTGAACGGCCTGGTTTTCATGGCTGAACCGGATGGCGCTGCGGGCGTCGTAGCCGCGCAGGCACTGGTCGCGGTCTGCGCAGTCCTTCGGCTTATTCTGGAAGGATGGGCGGATCGGCTGGCCGCCGCCGTTGATACAGCCGCCCGGACATGCCATGACTTCAACGAAATCATAGTGGCATTCGCCGCGTTTCATCGCCTGAATGAGGCGTCTGGCCTCTCCTAGGCTGCTGAGTGCTGCACAGTGCAGTTTCACACCCTTGATATCGATTTCCAGTTCCTTAAAGGAACCGATCTGGCGCAGAACCTTCAGCGGACTCTGTTCGCCGATCTCCGGATTTTCACCGGTTACGGTGTGGTAAGCGGTACGAAGCGCTGCTTCCAGTACACCACCGCTGGCACCGAAGATCACACCAGCTCCGGTTGCTTCACCGAGAGGATCGTCAAAATCGCACTCCGGAAGTCTGGATACATCGATGTGATCGGCCTTGATGAGACGGCATATCTCACGGGTGGTCAGAACATAATCAATATCCTGTCCGGTTCCGGCGCTGTCCATGCCCGGAAGAGTCAGTTCGCGCTTCTTGGACATACACGGCATGATGGAAACACAGGTGATATTTTCCGGTGCAATGCCTTTTTTCTGTGCAAAATAAGTTTTGATGACAGCACCGAACATCTGCTGCGGGGACTTGGCAGTGGAAAGCTGCGGCAGAAGCTCCGGATACTGGCTCTTTGCAAAGCTGACCCAGCCAGGGCAGCAGGAGGTAAACATTGGCCAGCTGTATTTATCCGGCTGCTGTAAGCGGGCTAAAAGCTCGTTGCTTTCCTCCATGATGGTCAGATCGGCTGCAAAGTCAACATCGAATACATAGTCAAATCCAACGGATTTTAAAGTGGATACTAAACGTCTGTCAGTAGCAAATTCCGGGGAAAGACCAAATTCTTCACCCCATGCGGCCCGGACAGCCGGAGCGACAACTGCTACGGTTACCTTGTCATCATTTGCAAGTTCACCGTGGATACCATTGATGGCTTCCACATCATCCCGCTCCTGAAGCGCGGCCGTCGGGCAGTGGGTAACGCACTGTCCGCAGAGAGAACAGTCGGATTCTTTGATTTCCAGATTGTGGGAAACATCGACGGTTGTATGGGAACCGGTTCCGGATACATCCCAGATGTTTAGGGTCTGGATCTTGTCGCAGATCTGAACGCAGCGCATACATTTGATACATTTTCCTGCATCGCGGATCAGCGGGAAAGTAGAAGTCCAGATCATTTCCGGATATTCGTTTTTATAACGGTCAACGGTCAGGTTCAGATCACTTGCTACCTGCTTTAATTCACAGTTGGAACTGCGCACACAGGTGGGACAGTTGGTGTGATGCTGGGAAAGAAGCAGTTCCACGTTGATCTTGCGGGCTTCGCGGACCCGCGGTGAGTTTGTGAGGATCTCCATACCTTCCTGAACCTGGTTGTTGCAGGAGGTAACGAGATGGTGGATTCCCTTCACTTCTACAACGCAGACGCGGCAGGCACCGATCTCGTTGATATCTTTCAGATAGCAAAGATAGGGAACGTGAAAACCGTTGTCGCGGCAGGCGTCCAGAATCCGGGTTCCGGCAGGAACCTGCAGCGGTATATTATTAATTTTGATGGATACAAGATTCGTATTTACCATGATGTGGTCCGCCCTCCTTTGAAGTTTCCATAACCGAAGTGATCACAGCGCAGGCAGCGTCTGGCTTCCTGACCAGCCTCTTTGAGGCTCATGCCGCATTCGGTAAGTGTAAAGTCACATTTGCGTTCTCCGGCAGGACGCTCTATCAGGTTGACACGTCCGCAAGGAGTACGGTCGGAGAGATCCGGTTCCGGAATCTTTACATCGCAGGTAATCTCGTGGTTGTAGCCGAGATACTGGTCGATGTTGGCTGCGGCTACCTTGCCGGCAGCGATTGCACGGATCACGGTTGCCGGTCCAGTTGCACAGTCGCCTCCGGCGAAGATACCCGGCATATTCTGGATGGAGGTCCATCCGGTTGCCTGGATCACACCCCATTTGGCGTCGATTCCCTGTTCTACGAAGTAGCGGCTTTCGATGCCCTGACCCACAGCTGCGATGACGATATCACATTCAACCGGGATAGAGTCGGTGCCGATAGCCTTCGGTGAAGGACGTCCGCCGCGGATTTCTCCCGGCATCTGCTGGCTTACCCAGAGAGCTTTTACCTGGCCGTCCTCGTCTGCTTCAATCCGCTCCGGTGCGTAAAGTTCCATGATCTCTACGCCTTCAGCCATGGCACTTTCAACCTCTTCCGGAAGAGCTGTCATATCAGCTTTGCGGCGTCTGTAGGCAACTGCCACCTTGTCTGCACCCAGGCGGACAGAGGAACGGGCTACGTCCATGGCTACGTTGCCGCCGCCGATGACGCAGACCTTCTTTCCGGTAAGATCCGGATATTTGCCGTCGCCGATAGCACGTAAGAATTCGACAGCGGAGATAACACCGCCGGCATCTTCTCCCTCAATACCAATCTTTTTATCACTATGAGCGCCGATGGCGATGTAGATAGCATCATATTCTTTGCGGAGTTCATCCAGAGACAGCTGTCCTGGATCGTTTCCGACCGAAGTTTCAAGACGGACTTCCACACCGGTTTCCAGAATGACATTGATATCATCCTGCAGGCGCTCTCGTGGCAGGCGGTAGCTTGGAATTCCGTACAGCAGCATGCCGCCGAGTTTCTTGCGTTTTTCAAATACAGTGGTCTGATGTCCCATCAGCTGCAGATAATAAGCAGCGCTCAGGCCGCTGGGACCGCCGCCGATGATCGCGATGCGCTTGCCGGTGGAGGTTGGACAGACCGGTGCCGGTACATATCCTGCCATATCCACAGCTACACGTTTGATACCGCGGATATTGATAGAATTATCCAGCATGTTGCGGCGGCAGCGGGACTCACATGGATGTTCGCATACCAGCGCACAGGCGGTTGGGAATGGGTTATCCTTGCGGATCAGGCGGACTGCATCGGCATAGCGTCCTTCACCGGTCAGGGCGATGTAACCCGGAATATCAACTCCGGCCGGGCACAGAGCCACACAGGGAACCGGCTGATCAAGATTACTGCGGCAGCGGTTGTGTAAGATATGTTCCATAAAATCCTCTTTGAAGCCGTCCAGTCCTTTTAAAACCATCTGGGCAGCGGTATAGCCGATGGCACAGTCAGCCGTGCTTTCGATGACACGGGCTGTTTCCTCCAGCATGGTTAAATGCTTCATGGTTCCTTTTCCGTTTAGGATGTCTTCCAGAAGATTGGAGAGCTGCGCGAGACCGATTCGGCAGGGAACGCATTTGCCGCAGGTCTGTGCATGGCACATTTTTAAAAATGCAGCGGTCAGGTCGACAGGACAAAGACCTGGCGGGCT
The DNA here is from genome assembly GCF_934835585.1 of Clostridium sp. AF02-29. Taxonomy (NCBI): domain Bacteria; kingdom Bacillati; phylum Bacillota; class Clostridia; order Eubacteriales; family Clostridiaceae; genus Clostridium; species Clostridium sp. AF02-29. The sequence goes on from NZ_CAKVZK010000009.1 coordinate 64,888, forward strand.
GGCGATGATGCGCCGTTCCAGATCCTTGTAAAGCCCCTCTACGACATTCTGAGCCTCGCTGTTAGTAGGTATAACGAGTCTGCTCATAAAGTATAAACTCCTTTCATAAATGTGAAATAAAATGCGTTATATTTTTCGATGCAATTATGTGTTTACTATAACATAAAACGAGCGAAAAACACAAGGTATTTATTGCAAAATATCTAAAAAAAGAAACGAAAGTGAGGTAAAAACAGATAAAATAGATAAGAAAGATAGGCATAAAGTGTGAAAGAATGTCGAATATATAGCTGCAGTAATTTCATGACAATTAAAAAACGATGAAATTGTGGATTTCCTACAATTAAAATATCATATTTATGAAAATCATAACCATATATATGAAAATAATAGGGTGAAAATTCTATGATATTTTTGGCTTTACAGACGTTCAGTAAAAAAACGGCAGGAGCCATCAAGCTGCGCTCCTGCCGTTGGGTCCGCCCTGACTGTTTTTGTTCAGTCCGCAGGCGTGTTCAAATTCGCGAAGTTTCTGTTCTGCCTCGGGGGTCAGATGGTTCGGGACATCGATCTGGACCGTCACGTACTGATTGCCATGGATGGACGGATTCTTCATGGAAACAATGCCTTTTCCCTTTAATTTAATCTTGGTTCCCGACTGCGTCCCGGCTGCGATCTTGCACAGGACATTGCCGTACAGGGTGGAAACCAGCGCCTCACCGCCGAAGACTGCGGTGGTAAACGGAATGCGGACGGTCGAGTAAACATCCATCTCCTTGCGCTCCCATCCCGGTTTCGCGGTGACGGTGATATTTAAAAGAAGATCGCCCGCCTCGCCGCCGCCCGTTCCCGGCATGCCTTTTCCTTTCAGACGGATAGATTTACCTGTATCGATGCCCGCTGGGATGTGAACCTGTAAAGACTGGCGCTTGCCGGTCTGTGGGTTCTGCAGAGTGATGAGCTTCTCGCAGCCGGATACGGCTTCATCAAAGCTTATGGTTACATCGGACGTGAGGTCAGAACCTTTCTCACGGAAATCGGCGCTGTGAAAGCCCTGACTGCCGCCGAAGCCGCCAAAGCCAGACCCGCCGCCAAAATGAGCGCTAGAACCGCCAAAACTGGAACCACCGGTAAAATGAGTCCCAGAGCCGCCAAACCCGGAACCGCCCGTGAAATGTCGGCTGCGGGAACTGCCGCCCGAACTCTTGCCGTGGAACATGCCGCCAAACATATCTCCAAAAATGTCACCCATATCGTCCAAGTCATCCCCGGTAAAATGGTATTCTGCATAACCGCCCGGACCGCTCTGATAGTGCCAGGCACCGCCCTGACCGGTACCGCCAAAGCCGGAGCCAAATGGACCATTTCCAGAAGCGCCGGCACCGCCAGCTCCGCCGTATGCGGCGCTGTTCGGGTCAAATGCGGCGTGACCGAAGCGATCGTAGAGTTTCTTCTTTTCTGGATCACTTAAGATCGAATAGGCTTCGTTGACATCCTTAAACATCTGCTCTGCCTGGGGATTACCGGCATTGGAATCCGGGTGATACTTTTTGGCAAGTTTCCGGAATGCCTTTTTGATCGTCTCCGCACTGGCGTCCCGCTTTATCCCCAGTATGTCATAGTAGTCTCTTTTCTCTGCCATCGATTATCACCTCCGTAGATGCAGTGATTTAAGTTTCAATTATTTAGGTTATGATAAAAAATTGGGTATGATAGAAGCTGCCGCATCCCTGCGACAGCTTCTGAAGCTATCTGGCTGCTGGCAACACAATGTGTGAGCCGTAGCTGCCTATCTGATTATTAACCTTCGATGGAAACGAAATGCTTCTCTTCAACCGCTTTCTTTTCCAGCTCTTTCGGGAAAGTCAGGGTCAGAGTGCCATTTTCAAATTTGGCATGGATATCCTTTTCCTCCAAGTTCTCGCCGACGTAGAAGCTTCTGCTTACATTGCCGCTGTAGCGTTCCTGGCGGATATATTTAACGGTTTTCTGCTCGGCTTTAGCGTCCTTCTTGGAAGCATCTGCTTCTGCGGTCGTTGCATCCTTCTGATTCTCCTCTGGCATATCTTTCGATGTAACTTCCTTCGAACCGCTGACGGTCAGATAGCCATCTTTCAGCTCAATCTGAAGTTCGTCTTTCTTAAATCCCGGCAGGTCGATGGAAACTTCATAATCCTTATCGGTTTCCTTGACATCCGTCTTCATCAGCTGGGAAGAGGAAGCGCCATACAGTCTCTGGTTAAAGCTCGGGAAGGAAAAATCCATCCAGTTATCAAAGTTATCAAATACACTATTATTAAAAATGCTCGGCATATACATAAGTCATCTCTCCTTTTCGTATTATCTTAACATCTATGTGAAAACATCGGTGGCAACAAGCTCGTTCTCATTTCCTTGTTCCCTTCCTTTGTTCTAGCTGTAATATAACACACATAATTAGCACTGTCAAGAGGTGAGTGCTAATTTTTTGTGAAGATTTTGTGAAGATTTGATTTTACGGGCTTCACAGGGATTTTTCACTTGCTTTCGCACTCGATTTTCTTGATTTGACCACATTTTTACGACAAATTCTTGGAAAAATATATTCGTCTGATTTTCTTACCACATTTTACGACAACGACTTATGGTTTATACCACAGCAGGTACGGTTTCTGGCAGGTTCATTTTTGACATCTCATTTTCCACATGAGACTTCTCTGCAATATGATTGTAGACATTCATTGTAATCTGCGCATCTGAATGTCCCATCACATACTGCATAACTTTGGGATTGACATTGTTCTCACCTAATCTGGTACATCCCGTATGGCGAAGGGTATGCGATGAAATAGGAGGCATCAGCTCCGGCTCTCGCTTCTCTTCTTCTGCCAATTTGCTTTCTTTCTTATTATAGGCATTAACAATATTTTTCAGAAAGCTGTTCACTCCCGCCGGCATAATCGGACGTCCATGCTTTGTATTGAAGATGAATCTACTGCGTCCACCGATCTCAACATTACTCTGCAAACCAAGCATCAAGTTCAGCTCTCTCTGTTTACGGAACGCAT